>JBLRXC010000162.1:0-7239 GCA_047920975.1 Bacteroidales bacterium
ATTGAAAATACTTAGTACGTTGAATATCAAACGTATATTAATGACTTATCAACAGTCTAACAAGAAGATAGAAATTTAGTAACAATTGATTGATCATTAAAATTCTTTATTTACCCTAAAAATTAAAAGAGTATGAATTCAAAAATTTACCAAAAAAGATTGAGCAAACCCGCAGCTTGGTTTGCTCTGATGGTTGCATTTTATTTTACTGCAACAGTATCCAACGGTCAGGTTGCCATTAACACCGACAACAGTGCACCTCATGCATCTGCCATGCTTGATGTAAAATCAACAACAAGCGGAATGCTTATGCCAAGGATGACCCAGGCTCAGCGCACTGCAATTGCTTCCCCGTCAGCAGGGCTGGTAGTTTATCAGACCAACGGAGATGCAGGTTATTACTATTATGATGGAGCTATCTGGCAAAAGGTTGGTAGGGCTGCCGATAACTATTGGTTGCCTAATGGATCAGACATTTATTTTTCTTCAGGCAGGGTTGCCATTGGAATAAATGATCCCTTTATGTATGGCCTGCATGTACGCAATTATGTTGCCGGCCAGGGTGCTGTAAGAGGTGTTGACGGTACAGGTGTTTATGAGTATGCAGAAGGCCAGCTTGGTTTCCTTAACATCCCTTCAAATCCGGCCGGTCTCCCTGTCAACGTAAACAATATCGGCGTCTATGGACTGATTCCCGGAGTTGGCGCGAATGGTGCTTCTATTTATGGATGGAACAAGGATGCAGACAATAACCTGAATTATGGTGGTATTTTTGTTACCGATGGCGCTGCATCATCAGGCGCGACAAATTATGGGATCTATTCCCGTGCCATAAATGCAACCACAAACTATGCAGGTTTTTTCAATGGAAGAGTTGTTGTTGAAGGACATCCTTCGACTGCTGGTAATGATTGGGGTGGTATTGTGTTTAGATCAGAGGTAAAACACAATTTGACCTCGGACACTTATGCAATTTTCTGTAAATCTGTCCCAACAGATGGCTATGGAATAGGCTTGAGATCTGAAGGTGGGTGGTATGGTATTCAGGGTAGCGGGAACGGTGGTGCTTATACAGGGACTACATACGGTGTGTATGGACAAGCAACCGGTTCAGCAGGCACCAGGATCGGTGTTTACGGAACTGCCGCCGGAGGGACAACCAACTGGGCCGGATACTTCGTTGGATCAGCTTATGTCAGTAACAACTTACGAATCGGAACAACTACCCAGGCCACAGGGTATGCATTATCTGTCAATGGCAAGATCATTGCCACTGAAGTACGTGTCGAAGCTTTCAGCAACTGGCCCGACTATGTGTTTGCTGATGATTACAGCCTGATGAGCCTGGATAAACTCGAACAGAGCATCAATGAAAACCGTCATCTTCCCGGAATCCCTTCAGCAAAAGAAGTATCGGAAAGCGGTTTTGACCTGGGTGACATGCAAAGGCGCCTCCTCGAAAAAGTTGAGGAACTGACGCTTTACACCATACAGCAGGAAAAGATGATCCGGGACATGCAGCAGGAGATCAAATCCCTGAAATCAGCCGAATAATCATTCATTTTTTAATTCAAATAAAATGAAAACAAAAATTTTAATTGCTGTAGTTTTGATGCTGTCAGTGAGCTCGCAGTTGCTGAAGGGACAAACTAATAATGAAGTAACAAATGAAAAATCTCCGGCTTCTCATTTTGAAATACCGGATGATCCCAGGTTGACCCAGGCTGACATAGAAATGTTTATGGAAGCGGCAAAAGGCGCACCCACAAAAGCTGGTCCTGTGCAAGATGATCGTGCAATTTCAGAAGAAAAATTGAAAGCAGAAGGTGTGTATTATCTTGCTCCTGTCAATGCCGAACCTATTGACGATGAAGCTGAATACCAACGCTGGCTGCTGTATCATCAGGAGGATATAGCTTTGGAAACTCAGCCGGAAACTATTTCTTTACCAAATAAAGACAGGCAACCTGTTCCTGAATTTACGGCTCCAAAAAGGGAAATTAGCTCTCCTGCCGGTAGCCATACCCAGCCTCCCGGTGAGATTGCTCCCAAACGTACGGAGATAAATCCTGAAGGAGTTTCAGGTGGACAAAAAGAACCACAATCGAAATAAAAAAAGATTCTAAAGAGATACAATTTATTCTTTACAATTTAGTAAAAATTTGAAATAATGAAAAAACACATATTTTATCTGATTTTAATAACTGCGGTGTTATTCCATGGCTTTGCGTTAGGTCAGACAGTTGATGAGCCTGAATACAAAGAGATGTGGAAGAACCTCTCACCTGGTGTCACGCTGGCGGAGATAAGCGAGAAAGCTGAGGCATATTTTGCAGACAGAGATCAGGGTCGGGGATCAGGCTATAAGCAATGGAAAAGGTGGGAGTATAAAATGCAAAACCGGCTTTTACCTGATGGAACCATCCCAAATGTGGAGGCCATGAACTTGAGTGCATACAACGAACTTGTTTCAAGTGGGATGCAAACCGCAGGAGATGACCCTGAATCTGCATTTGGCTACTGGAGTTTTTCTGGACCGACCAGTTATATACTCGGGGCTGGATGGAATGGTGGAATAGGTAGGGTTAATTGCATTGCATTTCATCCGACAAATGCAAACATTATTTATATTGGTCTGCCTGCAGGAGGTATGTGGAGAACAACAAATGGTGGTACATCCTGGACCTGCCTGACTGATGGAATGCCAAGCATTGGTGTTTCCGGTATAGCTGTCCACCATACCAATCCGTATATCATCTACATCCTCACAGGTGATGGTGATGCTTCAGATACGCAGTCCATAGGTGTTCTGAAAACAACAGATGGGGGTGTTACCTGGTATCCTACGGGCTTATCATGGAATGTTACTGATTTTAACAGAGGCTTTAAATTAAGGATGCATCCTGATAATCCCAACATTCTCTTTGCAGCTACGACAACCGGTATTTTTAAAACCACCAATGGTGGTACAACCTGGACAAATCCCATTACATCAGGAACCATCTGGGATATTCAGTTCAAACCCGGAGACCCGACAATCATGTATGCAACCCGCAGGTATTTAACCAATGCCGGGCAATTCTGGCGTTCCACCAATTCAGGTGATACCTGGACACAAGTTACCTCAGGTGTTCCAACCAATGCTTCCAGGATGGAAATCGGTGTAACTCCGGCAAATGTCAGCAGGGTTTATCTTCTGGCCGGTCCGGCAACCACTGTCGGTAACTTTGTAGGTGTCTTTTTGTCAACCAATAGCGGAACGAGTTTTTCCACTCAGTCAACCTCTCCTAACCTTTTGGGATATGATGAAAATGGAAATGATAACGCTCATCAGACAACCTTTGATCTTGCAATCGCTGTTTCGCGCACAAACTCAGCTCATGTTATGACCGGAGGGATTAACATCTGGACTTCTACCAATTCCGGTGTCAATTGGACAATCCGTTCGCACTGGTTTGAAAAAGATAACACGATCGGCTATACACACGCAGATATCCACTTCCTTGCAATCAATCCCTTGAATAACTATCTCTATGCTGCCAGCGATGGAGGAATATTCAGAACCACCAACTTTGGACAGAGCTGGACAGATCTTACCACTGGAATTGGGGCTACGATGTGGTATAGAATTGCCGGGACACAATCAAACACCGATCTAATCATAGGCGGAACTCAGGACAATGGCTCCAATAAATGGATCGGAGGAACTGCGATGCTTCATATGCGTGGAGCCGATGGCATGGATTGTATGATTGACCATAGCAATTCAAACATACTATACACAAGCAGACAAAATGGAGGTCTCGAAAAATCCACTAACGGAGGATCATCTTTTACAACATTAAAACCCGCCGGCTCCACCGGATCATGGGTTACGCCATATGTAATGAATCCCGGCAACTCCTCCATCATATATGCCGGCTATAACAATGGTATTTACAAGTCAACCAATGGTGGCTCGTCATGGACAAATACAGGTGGTGACGGCAGATCTGCCATGGCGCATGGTGTAAACAACACCAGCAGGGTTTATGCCGCTGCTGGCACCACCTTCAGGATGACCAACAATGCTGCATCCTCCTGGACAGTCTATACTGCTCCGGGTTCTGTTACCGGGATTGCTGTGAATCCTGCATATTCGAACGTGGTGTTTATTACGGTAGAGGGTTATACAGCAGGGCAGAAGGTTTACAGATCAACCGACGCAGGTGCAAACTGGACAAACATCTCCGGAAATCTGCCAAATGTGCCGGTGAACTGCATAGTCTATCAGGTCGGAACAAATGATGGAATATATATAGGGACTGATATTGGAGTATTCTACCGGAATAGTGACCTTGGCAAATGGGTGCCTTTCATGAATGGTTTGCCCACTGTACCGGTTTTTGACCTTTATATATACCCAAACAATAACTTAATAAGGGCAGGAACTTATGGCAGAGGTTTATGGTCATCCGATCTCTGGAGTGCGTGCCCATTTTCTTACAATCTAACGCAGGGAAATGATCCAAGTAACCCTAGTTACACAGGCTATCAGCTTTACGAAGCAACCAATTCAGTGACCTCATCAAGGATAATTACCGGCGGAATAGGAACCGATGTAACCTACAGATCAGGAGGCAGTGTTACATTAACCACCGGGTTTCATGCCAAGGCCGGGAACAAGTTTCAGGCTGTTCTCGGACCATGTTATACAGGGATGGTAGATTCGGCAATCACTAATGAGGAAACAGAGTTTATGGAGGAAGTCCAGGATGAATAATCAACAACTGATTTCGAACTTAAAAATTTAATATCATGAAAATGTGGTTTCTTTCTTTTTTGGTAACTTTTATCATCTGCGCATTCTTTGCCCGGGCACAATACGTGGTTAATCAAGGCGCGGATATCAGGGTTTCAGCAGGAACTTTCCTTAACATCGACGGAAATTTTCGCAACCAGAATGCCGGCAGCATGAACAACGCCGGTAATGTTATTGTGAAAGGCAATTGGGAAAACAATGCCACCAGCGGAAACCTGCTCCAGGGTTCAGCAGGGACGGTCTTTTTCAACGGAACCGTCACCCAAAACATTGGCGGAACTGCAAAGACCTGGTTCAGTAATTTGACCCTTAATAATTCAGTTAACATGGGATCCGAAATTTCAGTTTCCTCAGCCCTTTCGATGAATAACAACTTCATGACGCTGAATGCCCATAACCTTATAATGGAAACCGGTTCTGCTCTTTCAGGGGCTTCCTCATCGGGTTATATTGTAGCCAGTGGTTCAGGCAAATTGTTCAGGCGAGTGACCGGCAGCAGCGTTGCTTTTCCCGTAGGAACTGCCAGCGCTTATGTGCCGGTGAACCTTGTAAATACGGGAACCGCTGATCACTATGGCGTGAGCGTTTTCCCTGATGTCAGAACAAATGGCCTTACCGGAGGTACTATTCCACAGATCAATGATTGTGTGAACATGACCTGGAACATCACCGAGCAGGTTCCGGGAGGATCAAACCTGACTATTACTGCATTTTGGCCTGGCGCAATTGAGGGAGCCAGCTTTGACCGCACAAAGGCTGGTATGGGGCACTATACCGGTGATTCATGGGATCCACAGGAGGAGACACCTGCATCCGGATCAAACCCCTATTCCATCAGCCGGTCTGGAATAATCACGCTCTCTGCTTTTGCGGTGGGCGACCTGGAATCACCTATGGCAATACCGGTGGATATCAGGCTTGATGTCTATGCTTTACTGGAAGGCCCTTATGCAGGTACCAATATGATGACAACTCTCAATTCAGGCGGCCTGATCCCGCTCAGCCAACCCTATAATACCTCTCCCTGGAATTATCCCGGTTCGGAGAGCGTAGCTTTAATCCCCCCCAACGTAGTTGACTGGGTATTGGTTGAGATCAGGGACGCAGCTACTCCGGCAGGCGCAACCCCGGCCACCATGTTTGGCAGGAGAGCAGCTTTTTTACTGAGCAATGGCCAGATCGTTGATCTTGATGGTTCTTCGCTGCCTGTTTTCTCAGGTACGGTAAACAATTACCTGTATGTGGTCGTTTGGCACCGAAATCACTTAAACATCATGTCAGCCAGTGCATTGACCAAAGTCGGATCCATCTATCCATACGATTTTACCAATTCGCAGAACAAGGCTTATCTGAATGGCCAGAAAAACCTGGGAGGTGGCAGTTTTGGGATGTATGCAGGCAATGGTCAACCCGACAACACGATCAACAGCAATGATAAAAACAATGTATGGGCAATACAGGCCGGTACCAACGGTTACCTGATGGGTGATTTTAACATGGATGGTGCCGTTGGAAACCAGGATAAGAACGATAAGTGGTACTGGAATTTAGGTTCTGCATCAACGGTACCATAGAAGGGTATTTTGTAATCGTTAAAAACGAATTTTAATGATTATCTGATCTGCATTTGCTCTTATAATCAGATTAATAACCCTCTGGGCAGATACTGTCCGACCGGCCGCGCCAAAGGCGTGGCCGGTTTTTTATTTGTCAATTTTGGGTGGATGCGGAATATCAGAGTTCGTTCCTGAACTTCTAATACGAATATTAATTTTGAATATCGAACAAAGATTAACGATTTATGATTTTAAAATTTATTTCAAAATCAAAGGGTTTTACCAAACTTCTCAAATCGTTAATTAGCATTCCCTGTTCTTAAATCAAATATAGATTACTTTGTGGACAGACACTGTTTAGTTTTTCCGGCTTTAAGCAGGTTGCAACCCAATAATACAACCGAAAAAACTTTTTTACCGTTTATCCGATTATTATCCCGTCCTTTGCACTTTATTTAAAAGTAGCTGTCAATCATTTATAGATCTATAACTTTCCTGCCATTCATTCCCTTGTTAATTCCCGATCATTTCAAAATTTAACGCTGGACTATCCGAAAAGCACGGTTGTTTTACGGCTGCCTGCACTTTAACACATGAATATGACATTTGAAAATCTGAACATTATAGCGCCTATAACCCGGGCGCTCCAACAAATGGGTTATATTGAACCCACACCGATACAGGAGATGGTCATTCCATCTTTCCTGAACGGCAACGACGTATTTGGTACGGCTCAAACCGGCACCGGCAAAACATGGCTGGCCTGTGCATTCGCCCATCAAGCCGCGCGCATGGATTATTCCGTGGCCTATGCCCGCATGCCGCGGCTCTTTGAAGACCTGGCCACAGCACGCCTCGACGGGCGGTTTCCAAAGCTGATCG
>JBLRXC010000163.1:0-7175 GCA_047920975.1 Bacteroidales bacterium
TGCTTTTTCAGACAGATTACTGCTAAATAATTCATAAATTCCATCTTTCATATGTATCCGGGCCAGTTGAAAATTATACATATCTGTCTTCTTCTGATCAGATATATAGAAGAACAGGTAAACGAATTCGTGGTCGACCAGGTAATCATGAAATTTCATGTTCCTGAATAAGGGGATGTTTTTCATCCACACTTCCTGGAGGAACCTGTCATAAAAAAGGGCGATCCAGAACTTGTATTCTTCTTCTTCATTGGTTGTCGGGTAGAGTAAAATTGCACCCTCCTGATTGCACGGAATCACCCGGTACTGTGCATCATCAGTTTTTGTTTCAATTTCAATCCTGAGCAACGGATCATTCTGGCTTAAAGCGTTCAAAGCCAACATAATCAAGACAGGTAAAACCAAGATGGTGCGGAAACTTTTCATAAAACAGCATTCACTAACCCTTACAAAAATATACAATACAAACGAATAACGAAAAAACAGGGACCTCAGTTATTGAAAAAATCCACTCCGGGAAGCCAGTACCGAACCTTCCCGCAGTGGATAAAATCTGGATTAAGGATTTATCTAATGATCAGCTTTTTAACAGATGATGAGCCGTTTGAAATATTTTCCAATCTGATAAAGTACAACCCAGGCTGAAGATTATCAATATCGGCCTGAGTAACAGGGTCCGTAAGAGAAAGAGTCTTCATCAACCCACCATTCGAACTGTAAATATGGGCATGGTCAAATAAACGTTGGTCCTGTGCAATGTTGATCATTGAAGTGGCAGGATTGGGGAATATAGTTATGTAATTGTCCAATGGATTTTCGCGGACACCAATTTCCATTTCTCCTGTGATCTCAATGTTATCCAACTCCCATGTAGCAGAAGATGATGCAGTGCTGGTGAATTGGAAGGCCACATAAACAGCCTCTCCCTGTGTTCCGGATAAATCAATATCACCTGAGGGTGTCCATGTGAAAGCGCCTGATGACATCACAAAACTTAGCTGACTCCAGTTGGCAGATCCGGGATTATTACCACCATCATAATCGTTGGAAACCATAACCTTCAGATCAGGTCCGTTATAATTCTTCGCATTATAGAAGTGGAGTGATGGATTCAAATAGAGACTGAAATTCATTGGTGGAGAGATCAGCCAGTTTTCATTGGCGTAAAAAGTGCCACCTGAATACCCACTGATTTGGGCACAGGCCGAATTATTCAATCCGAAACTGTTGTTACGGGTCCACTCTTGCGGTCCTTCAACGTTAACCTGTATCCAGTTACCCCACCCGGTATTAAAGTCCTCAAATTCAATCGTGACTGGTATCACTGCAGTGGTTTGTGCCATAGCAGTTGGAGCCGTACCATCGGTTTTGTAATTGATGTCTGTGCCATAATTCGTATATGGATAAATGGTGAAATAATAGGTTGTAAAATTTTGAACACCATTCACAAAAGTATATTCTGAAATACCGTAGGCCACGCTGATAACAGCCTGTCCGTCGCTCAGGTCTGAATCAAGTTGAAACGGCATACCATCCACCGGAACCGGAAAATCACTTGATGTTCCGGCAAAAATGATGTACCCATCTGGTAGTTGTATACCGGTTGCATCATTCCAGGTTGTTTTAACCTTATTTCCCAACCCTGCAGCCGTAAATTGTTCAGGATAGTTCGTAGGTTCCGGTTTAACAATGTATTCTTCTTCACCGGTAATCGTGATTTCATCAATTTCCCACGTTTTCGAGGAGGATGTAGTCGAAGTAAAATGGAAGGCAACATACACGGCATTACCGGTGAATCCTGAAAGATCAATGTCTCCACTCAGTGTCCAGGTGAAATTTCCGGGCGACAGGTTGAAGGGAATGGATGTCCATGTTGCACTCCCCGGATTTCCTCCGCCATCATAGTTGTTTGACACTTTTAAAACCAGGTCTGGCCCTGAATAATTTGATGCATTGTAAAAAGTCAGTTTTTCATTCTCATAGCTATTAAGGTTCAGGGGCGGCGATATAAGCCAGTCATCATTGGCATAGAATGTTCCGCCATCATAACCACTGATTTTTGCACATGGTGAGTTGTTGATTCCAAAAGTGTTGTTTCTCTCCCAGACCTGTGCTCCGGTCACATTAACCGTTGTCCAGTTACCCCACGACTCATCGAAGTTCTCATACGCAATTGTAACCAGTGTCACGTTGGCAGAGGTAGCATTTGCAGTTGGCGCCGGTCCGTCTGTCTTGTAATCAATATTCTGACCGCTGTTCGTGTAAGGATAAATGGTGAAATAAAAAGTTGTGTTGGCCGGAAGTGATGTGAAAGTATACTCCTTTTGCCCAAATGCGACATTTACCGCAGCGGATCCGTCACTCAGGTTTGGATCATCGGAAACAGGAACACCATCCACTGGAACAGGCAGGTTAGGATTGGTTCCGCCAAAAATGATGTAAGCTTCGGGCAACTGTAATCCAATTGCATCATCCCATGTCAGAACGATGGAGGTTCCGGACTCATCAGCACTGAAATTTGCTGGATAATTGGAAGGTTCAGGTTGCACAATATCCTGTTTGATCAGAATATTATCCACCTGCCATTCGGCAGCCGCACTACTTGTTGAACTGTAGACAAATGCCACATAGACTGATGATCCTGAAATACCAGAGAGGTCTATATCTCCACTCGCTGTCCAGGTTGAAGAACCGGGCGAAGGCGTAAATGACAGGTTAGTCCAGGCAGCATTGTTAGGATTGCCGGATCCTGTGTAATTATCCGATATTTTAAGTTCAAGATTGGGACCGCTGAAATTTTTAAATGTATGAAATGTCATCAATACATTTTGATAATTATTCATATTGATCGAAGGCGAAATAAGCCAGTCTTCATTTTCAACATTGCCTCCTGAATAACCGTTCATTCTTGCAGCAGGCGGATCGGGAAAACCATTAGAAGTGAAAATATGCCAAGTCTGTGCTCCGGTTACACTAATGGTTGTCCAGTCACCCCAGCCTCCGCTGAAATCCTGGTAAAGGATGATAGGGGAGAACCCGGTTGTGGCTGATGCAGTTGGCGCTGTCCCGTCATTTTTATAATCAATATCAATCCCAACATTCGTATAGGGATAGATGGAGAAATAATAGGTTGTTGAAGGATTTAATCCGGTAAACGCAGTTTGCTGGGCGCCATAGTTTACATTGATGGCTCCTGATCCGTCACTCAGGTCAGGATCATTGGGAACAGGAATTCCATCAACCGGAACAGGTAAGGATGCAGTAGTTCCGGCAAATACAATGTAAGCATCCGGCAATTGATCACCAATGGCATCGCTCCAGAATAGTGAAATGCCGGTGCCGGACGCGGCAGCTTCAAAATTGGTCGGATAATTTGACGGCTCCGGCTGAACAACATATTCCTGTTCTCCGGTGATCAGAATTTCATCTACTTCCCATGTTTTTGATGATGTGGTGGTGGATGTGAAATGAAATGCTACATAGACGGCTGACCCGCTGAATCCTGAAAGGTCAATTTCACCGCTTTGAGTCCATGTGAAACTGCCGGGCGACATGGTGTAAGGAATAGTTGTCCATGTAGCTGATCCCGGATTTCCGCCACCATCGTAGTTGGTTGAAACCTTTAACTCAAGATTGGGTCCGGTGTAATTCACCGCATTGTAAAAAGTGAGTTTCTCATTGACATAATTGTCCAGATTCAGGGGAGGTGATATCAGCCAGTCGTCATTGGCATAAAATGTGCCACCGTCGTAGCCACTGATTTTGGCGCAAGGTGAGTTGTTGATGCCAAATGTATTGTTCCTGTCCCATATCTGTGCACCCTGGACATTGACAGTTGCCCAGTTGCCCCAGGACTGGTCAAAGTTCTCGTATTCGATGGTGACAGTCACCAGATTCGAAATGGTTGCAGTGGTTTCCGGGGGTGTTCCATCGGTTTTGTAGTTGATCGCCGACCCGCTGTTGGTGTAGGGATAAATCACAAAGTAATAGGTTGCTCCTGATGTGAGCTGACTGAAAGAGGCTGTTTCTATACCATAGCCTACATTGATGGCACCCGATCCGTCAGCAAGGTTCAAATCATCAGGGATGGGTGTACCGTCAAGGGGAACCGGTAGTGATGGGGATGTGCTTCCCAGCACAATATATCCATCAGGAAGTTGGGTCCCTATCGCATCAGCCCAGGAGAGACTGATAGTGGTTCCTGAGACATCAGCAGTAAAAAGGGTTGGGTAGTTTGTTGGCTCAGGATTAACCAGGGTTGTCGCATTGGTTGCAGGAGGCGTTCCATCTGTTTTATAATCAATGTTTGACCCGCTGTTGCTGTATGAGTAGATTGAAAAATAGTAGGTTTCACCTGGATCCAGGTTCGAAAAGATGCCTGTCTGAAGTCCATAGCCCACATTGAGTGCTCCTGATCCGTCTGACAGGTCAGGGTCGTTGGGGACGGGTGTACCATCTATGGGAACCTGAAGGGCCGGGCTTATTCCTGCGAATATGATGTATCCACTGGGGAGGTGTGTTCCGATTGCATCCGTCCAGGTCAGACTGATAAATGTAGAACCGGGTGTAGCCGTGAAGTTTGTGGGATAATTGGAAGGCTCGGGGTTAACAATGTAATCCTCCTCACCGGTGATGGCAATATCGTCAACCTCCCAGGTGGCTGCTTCAGTGTTGGTGGATGTATATTTGAAGGCAATATGTACAGTTCCCTCATACCCTGAAACATCAATTGCACCGGAATTTGTCCACACCCAATTACCGGGTGATGGTGTAAACGTCAGGTCGTTCCATGTGGCCAGGTTTGGATTGCCGCTTCCTGCATAATTCCCGGAGATCATACACTGAAGCGCCGGGCCAACATAATTTTTTGCTGTGTGGAAAACCAGGGTTTCGTTGTCATAGTCGTCAAAATCCATGGCAGGTGAGATCAGCCAGTCCTCATTCTGGACTGCAGCCCCTGAATATCCGCTCATCTGGGCACAAGGCGTGCCGCTGATGCCATAGTTGTTATCCCTGTTCCATTCCTGGGGACCAACAACGCTGATTGTCGTCCAGTTACCCCAACTCACGTCAAAGTTTTCAGACTCAATCACAACAAAATTTCCGGTACTGGCACTGGCCGATGGTGCTGTCCCATCAGTTTTGTAATCAACATTTGGGCCTGTATTAGTATAAGGGTAAATACTGAAATAATAGGTTGTGTTCCCATCAAGATTAGGAAACGTGGCTGACTGGACTCCATAAGGAACATTCAGTGCTCCCGAGCCATCTGAAAGGTCCAGGTCATCAGCGACTGGAATGCCGTCAACAGGAACTGGTAAACCGGGGTTTGTGCCAGCCAGGATAAGGTATGAAGCGGGCAGTTGGATTCCCGTTGCATCATTCCATGCGAGATTGATGCTCAAGCCCGATGGCATGGCAGCAAAATTGGTGGGATAGTTGGTTGGCTCCGGATCAATAATCACCTGTCCTGAAAAAATAAAATCATCATAATAAACCGAGCCCCCGATGTTTCCATCCTGGTTGTAAACTCGTACTTCAAATTTAAATCCGTCGGCTGTAGCGGGCGCATTGAGCACTGCTGAAAATTGTTGCCAGTTCGGATTGTTTGTTGAATATACGGAAGGCCTCAAAATAGCAGCATGATCGTCAAGGTTGACACCTCCTGCTGTCCAGTAGGACCAGATCCGGGTGCGTGCAGCATCGTCGTTATCGAAATACCAGTAACTGATGGTGTATTCCTGCCCGCCCTGAATACCGTTAACAATCTGCTGAAACTTCAAAGAAGTTGAAGCTGAAGTGTGCTTTGCAGCGTAGTTGCCCCCATGCACTATGCCTGATTCCTGCGTGATTGCTTCAGCAAGGTTCCAACCGGTAGGAGAACCACCTGACCAGGACTCAATGTCACCGTTGACCATCAGGTTCTGAGCGTTTGTCACACCAAAGCAGAGGAACGATGCGAGGAAAAAAATGTGTATTCTTGTTTTCATAATGATTACTTGTTTAATTCTAAATATGTCGGGGGTAAAATTACATCAAAGAGGTTGTTCTAATATTAAATTTTTGTTAACAAACTCAACCATCTTTGTTAAGCCTGAACAACAAAAATTCAGCATTCCGGATTTCAAACGGATCTTTCCGGATGTTCCAGATGTATATAACATAATCTAAGGCATTTTCCGGGACGTCCTGGATGAGTATCCCGTTCCTGAAAGGTTTGCCTGGCTCTGACCAATCAGTCCTGTACCAGTCAAGTGGCAGAAATTCATACTTCATAGCGTTCCCGTCATTGTCATAAACTGTTGCCACAACCCAGCTGTGAAACGGCCTTGCGGGGGAGATGAGTTCGATGTCAAACCCAAAATAGAGGGATCGTCCGGACAAAGAATCGATGGTACCCCTGGATAGTTCAAAAAACTCATCCGTCACTGACTGACCACTGACAATATCCTTTTGCTGAAAAATCATTGTCCGGGTCAAATTGTTTTTTCGTTTCAGCAGTGAGAGTCCTGACCGTTTATCCTGATCAATGAAGTCGTAATGGTCGGACCATGCAAGGTAATCCCCGACGAAGACTACCTGGAAATCTCCGTCTGTTGACGGATATCCTGAAAAGTGTATAAGACCTGCCTCGGATCCAGTCCTGAAGTTCATAAAAGCCCACCGCATGACTCTTCCCTGGTATCCCTGGATTGTAGCGGGAAACCCTGAGGGAGATATTTCCGACTGAACGGTTTGGTGAAACCTTTCAGGGATAGCCTGGTTCTCTAGGGATGACCAACTGAGATTCATATTCGCAAGAAAGTGGACCGGAAAAAAAATGAAAGGAATGGCAGGTAAGAGAGATTTCCAACCATTGCTGATTCTGAGCTGATCCAATGAAAAGAAAACAGAGCCGGCCAGCAGCGGGTAGAAATACAATCCGGTCCGGTCTTCGGGATAATTGGTTCCAAAAAGCTTATTCTCCAACACCGAAGCAACTACATTTCCTGCGAGCAAATAGAGGAATATCCACTCGTGGCTGATGAGCTTCCCTGCCTCTCCGGTTTGTATGTATTTTAGCGCTATGAACATGAAAATCAATAATGCAATGCCAAACAGAACCATTGGAATAATGATGACCATCACATGGTCATATCCTGTGAGTAACTTTCCGATCGAAGCCATGCTTACCG
>JBLRXC010000164.1:0-7159 GCA_047920975.1 Bacteroidales bacterium
ATCGGGTGGGCGCTGAGCCAGGGTTTGTTTAATCTGCTCATCCATACCACAGGGTTTTTCGGGCAATATGATATTCTGGCCAAAATGCTGACAACGGCTACCATCTTTCTTTACAACTTCTACACAAAGCGCTGGTCGTTTGAGAAGAAATATCCGTTGGAAAACTTGCGGAAATCATTTAGAGAAAAGAAAAATTGATCATAGCGGAAATGATGGATATGGTGGCGCGTTTTAGGGCAATACCCATGTGGTCAATAATGTCGTCCCGATGGGACTGAATTTGACAATTGCAATGTCCTGGCTAACATAATGTGGTCACGGTAGGTCTGGGTTTGAAACTATCATTATCATTCAGAATCCCGGAGGGATGAGTTCCTGGTAGAAATACACAAACCAATCGCTTTAAATCCCTAAGGAATGCCATGATAACAAATCACCATTTGAACCATAAACCCGTTTTTTACCAAATACTGGTTGACATCAACCAGCACCTGATTTCTGGTTGCATTTTGATTGGTGTTTGATTATCTTTGCCAGCATCATACACCAGAAATTCAAACCGGACATTAAGTAAATTCAAATCCATAGCCCATGAAAAAAAATTTACAATTCATTCTCCTTCTTCCATTCTGGCTGGCTCTGCAAACCCATGCACAGAACCTACCCATTGCGGTCAATGACAATTTTATACCGGTGGTTGACATCTGGGTGTTGACTGAATTTACATTCAACCTCCTTGTCAACGATTATGATCCGGATGGGGATGCAATAAAGATCAAGGAAGTGCAACATGTAGGTAACTACCAGGGAACTTTTCTGTTCAATGATTCTTCTATCATTCTGGAATTAGTGCACTATGCAGGGCTCTTTGAAAGGGTTTATAAATACAGGATATGTAAAGTAAGCGATCCGGAAAAGGTTTCGAACTGGGCTTATGTGAATGTTAACGGTGTGATGAGCCTGGATGGACCGCAGGCAAGGAATGATACTTTAACAATGAGTCCGGGGTATGTGTATGAACTGAATGTGTTGAAAAATGATTCCAGCTTGTCGGGAGATTCCCTCTTCCTGGCTCAGTTCTCTGGAATACCTATATCGGATGATAGTAGCATATTTTATTCAGTTCCATTTTATAGTTATAAAAGTTTTTACGAAAAGATTTATATAATAGGAGATACCCTTCCCTGGTATGAAGGCAATTATGATTTTGGGAAAGTTAGGTTTAATGTGGAGAATAACAACTTCTACGATTCTCTGGATATCAACAACATCAATGCAAGATTTACCTGTAAAGGCAACCATTTTTGGAATTTTAGCGGCGAACCGTACTTTTCTGTTCCAAAGAAAACAGGGCAGACTGCCCTCTTTATGAATGCTTTTTGGATCGGAGGTTTGGATGAGGATGGAATGCTTCACCTTGCGGGCGAACGATATATGAGTTACGGTTACGATTTCAGGCATGGACCGATTTCAGATACTTACGACCCTTTGTACGATATGCGATGGCATAAGGTATGGAAACTTAGCAAGCAAGAAATTTTATTTCACCAACACAACTGGTGGAAACCGGATTATGTCTGTCTGGAGGAAATCATGTCCTGGCCGGGTAACGGCAACATTTCAGCCGGACAAGCCCTTATCCTGGCGCCATTTTTTGATAAAAACAACAACGGGCTTTATGAACCGCTGGCCGGCGATTACCCGCTGATCAGGGGCGACCAGGCGTTATTCTTCATTTTTAATGATGTCAGGGAGTCACATGGAGAAACCGGAGGGAGACAACTTGGCATTGAAGTGCATGGAATGGCCTATGCCTATGATGCACCTGAGGACTCTGCTTTGTGGAACACCGTTTTTCTGCATTACGA
This sequence comes from Bacteroidales bacterium, assembly GCA_047920975.1. Taxonomy (GTDB): domain Bacteria; phylum Bacteroidota; class Bacteroidia; order Bacteroidales; family JAADJA01; genus JAADJA01. Next base: position 1,869 of record JBLRXC010000164.1, read on the forward strand.
CATCATCAACAGATCGGATACCACCTATTACAATACCTATCTTGGCGTATTTACCGCTTTTCAACTTGGTTACCCGTGGGATAACTTCGTCCGGTGCGATGTACAAAGAGGAATGTATTTTGGATACAATGGAGATGATTTCGATGAAAACGGGTGGAACGATGAAACTATAGGTTATCATGACAAACTACCTGCTCTTGGTGTTGTATTTCTTGGGGGTCCTTTTATGGATCCTGATGGAACCGACAAACCATCAGGGGGTTGCGATGAAAGCATCAACGGGCTCAATTTCGGCGATGGCATCCCCGATAACGAACGCCATGGGCTGACCCGGTTCATTTATTTCCCTGGTGGTGGTAGTGTACAAGGATATCCTACAACTGCAAGCAGATACTACACTTATTTGGAGGGGCTGTGGCTTGATGGCTCGCCATTAATGTATGGTGGAAATGGGCACCCCTATTCAGGTGCAGTCGGACCTGAGTGTCATTTCATGTGGCCCGGTGATTCCGATCCCTGTAACTGGGGAACCGGAGGCGTAGTTCCCAACGGCGGATTCAACCAGAATGGCTATTACTGGACAGAAGAGACCACGGGAAATAACCCTAGTGTAAAGCATGGACTGGGTTCTACCGGACCCTTTACCTTCAAACCCGGCGATGTGCAGCAACTCGACCTGGCATTTGCTTTTACACGGGATTACACCGGATCGGGGAACCTTGCTCCTGTCGAAATTTTACAGCAACGGGTAGACAGCCTCCGAAAGATGGTGATCGAAAACGGGCTGCTTGAGTTGCCTGAAATAATGTCGGTTCAACAGGCAGTAACCCAAAAACAGACCTTTCTTGTTTATCCCAACCCCGCCGGATCGGAAATCAGGTTCAGCCTGGAGAGGGAGGATCAAAATACAACTTACCGGATCACAAACATTTCGGGTGTTTCAGTAAAATCAGGAAACCTAAACCCTGACCATCAGCAAAAAATAAGCATCGAAAAACTTCCTCCGGGGGTTTACTTTTTGAGTGTGTTGAATCATGGAAGGGTGCTACATTCAAAGTTTGTAAAAAAGTGACCTTGCAATTCACGATAGCTCAGGGGATCGGCCTGATAAAAATTTCGATAGTTTTCAAAGTGAGGATTCCGGCGGGGGACATAGTAAGCAACACAGAAGCCAGGGCAGGCCGGTGTGTTGGAGCGGCTTGTGTTGCCTGTCTGACTGGCGTCAGCCGGGCAGGCGTGAGGAATCCGAGCTGTAGTAAACAAGAAATTTTTATCAAGCCTTGACTTTGCGCCACCGCTAAGCTTTAGCGCACGCGGTTTGTTACTTTTGGGTCAAGCTAAAAGTACAAACAGAAATTCAAAGTACGATTTATCTGATGCGGGTAAACTATGGTTGCCCCTTTGCCCAAAATGGGATCAATCATTACATCAGCACTGAAACCAACCCTTTTTCAGGCAACGCCCTGTAAATGGCTCTGGCGTCAGAACCTGGAATTACAATCTGTATCTGAGGCGAATAAACTGGAATTTTAAAACGAAACACCTGCTTCAATCTTCGCTGAGCTTGTAAAAAAGCCCGGTTAAGCAAAAAAACCGACCGGCTTCTCTTTTCTGATTTTGTGATGATATCCTGCTGTAAGACCAGGATTCTGATACCGTTCTCCAGAATAAACTCCATGAAAACCGGTTCTTTGAAGGAAGTATCAGGAATACTTAAGGAAGTTGGTGCTGATGATGTATCGGAATGTGCAAACTTATCGATTATTACCTCCTTAAGAATGGTTGACCGTGAATGTGCAATCCGCAATGGACTTGAAAACATACCCGTCAGTGTTGTCTGATCCAGTCCGGAAAAACTTTTACTCACTGCTATTTCCCGTATCCTGACCGAATGAACAGTAACACCGCTGATTTCAAGTGACAATATACTGTCAGAAAGGTTCAAGGACAAACCGGCAGAATCGCCGGCAGCCATTTTTAAACGGGACTTTGTGAATGCTATACGCTTCTGAAGGTGGATAAGATCAGGAGCAGCAATCAGCAAAGAGTCAGCTTTTACCGGGCCCTCCATAAGATATGTCTGATTGCTCTTCTTTACCCATTGAGCAGTTGAAACCATTGAAAGGATAAGATCACAAACCAGTAACACAATGAGCAGTGCAATCACTGTCAGGATCAGCCACAAAACGGGCTTACTTGACTTGCGGTTTTTTATGTTCACACGGTCTCTTCCCATTGTATTGCTTAAAAAATGTAAACCTTCGATCCAGGATGAAGGGTTTTATAGATGTATTCAAGGTCTTCATCATTGAGTCTTATACATCCATGGGTCACTGGCATTCCCAGAAATCTCTTATAAAGTGTTCCATGGATCAGGTATCCGTAACCCAGATTCAATGCAGAGTCACCCAGTGAACCATATTCAAAACGGCTTGAATGGTTCCGGGGTGGGACCGGCAAACCATCCTCAATAAAAGCCCAGTCAGGTTTCTTCCAGACCGGTAAAGTTATTTTATTCTTCACCGTGTGTTTACCCTTCGGAGTTTTGAAAACCCACTCCCGGTTATCATTCGTTACCATCCTGATATTGCTTCCGGTACTGACAAAGCCTTCTCTTATGATTGCTTTATTGTGATAAAGATAAAAATGGTTCTCCGATGTATTGATCACAAGGTAATGTTGCCTTGGTGTCAGAGCATCGTATTTTCGCTCCAGGGCTTGCAACTCTTTTTCAGCGGCAGAAATGATCCGGTCCTGACCGGGGTGCCCCGTGTCACCAAAGGCAGACCCGGGATAAGAGATTCCCGGAACCACCAGTTCTGATACTGCAGGAACAAACCAGAGGAACAGGTATAAAATAAATGCCATTAGCGCAAATATACCACTGATCCAGAGAATGATCCGGGTTGCCTGCTTCAAAACTCTGAAACTGCCGGAAGTCAGCATCCTCACGAACCTAAGCAGATACTGGTCTTTAAAATCCACGAGTATCCGTTGTAAGCCATCAACCCTTATTTGTGTGCCATTCATTCAAACAATCCTTTTACTTTCTTAACACTGATCCCAGGTCGGGGATTGACCCAATGATCGTAACAGCTGTGCCCACACTCACCATTTTGTACAGTTTATCCATATCGCTGTCTGTCAGTGCAACGCAACCTTCTGTCCAGTCAGTTCCCTTTCCTCCATGTCCATGGATTTCAATCAGGCCGCCAATTTTTGAACCGGCCGGGATCGTACCACTGGCAATGGCCTTGTTAAAGCGTTTTTTGTCATCTTCATTGGGGTAATCAATCAGCAATGCCTTGTGGTACTTCGTCTCCCTGCCCTCCTTTTTTCTGGTGATCCTGTACCGTCCCTCGGGTGTGGCATGATCTCCCTTGCGGTGCTTGTCTCCCACCCAGTTCTTACCCAATTCGGCATCAAATTCAATGGTTTTCTTACCATGCTTATAGACATAGCATTTGCTTGCAAACTTGTCGACAATAATGGCCGTAGTCCGTTTTTTCTTCGATTTGGCAATGGTTTGATCCATCATTTTTTGCCACTGATCATGATCTCTGAAAAAATCAGTGATCAGTGCATGAGCCTCTTTGTGCGCATTTTTGATCAAGACCTCTGTAGCAGTGAATTTCTTGTCGGCTGCGATGTACTCCGATTTGTTCAGGGCTACCTTTCCCTCATTCAGCAGTAATTTCCCTTTTGTGATATTTTTTCTTGTCTCTTTTCGAAGCGGGAACCTGTAAAAGACAGTGTTGATTTCATCAAGCAGATGATTCAATGTCTCCAATTTAGCCACCGATCTTTTTTTCAGGTCTGCCGACTGATTTCTCGTCTGGTTTAAGGATTCATTTGACTTTTGAACCGATAATTCTGCAAGGCTGAGCACCCTGCTGTAGTCGCGCTTCAGGATAAACCGGTTATTTTCATTGCGCCACAGGATCATGGCAGAATCAAGATACAGGCTGGCTTCATCATAGAGTTCCTTAGAGTAAGTTCCTGCCCGATGATTGCGGGCATTGGCCAGAGCCTGTCGCGCTGATTCAATCTCCCTGGCCGGAGGCTCCGGAACAAAATTACCAAAACGCAGAATAATACCTGTGGTCAGAATACCTGCAAGCATCATAAATAGAACAATGATCAACCATCTGCGCATACGCCCGATAACCTTTACAACTTAAAAAAGAGACTATCCTGAAAGTTCAACATAAGCTTTCAGAATAGTCTCTTCAACGGTTTTATGCCCGGGTTATTTTCTGCCTTTTGACTTTGCGATAGCTTCCTGGAGTTCTGCATTGATTGCCATGACATTCTCCATTGCAGCCTTCACTTTGTCGCGAGCCGCCATATAATTTTCCTGGATGAACAGATCACTTGCTTCAGCCACTGAGCCCTCAACAACAGTCATCTCATTTCTGATCAGTTCAAGTGCTGCAGCGCCCTCTTTACCTTTTGGCGCCTGTAGCATCAGGTCTTTGGTCTCAGCAATGAGTCCATTGACCTGTGAAATTAATGCTTCTGTCTCCATCCTCACCTCTTCTTTTGCTTCAGCTGCTTGTTCCTGGACCAAAACTGCTGAGGCAGCAATTCTTTCCAGTTGCAACTTTGGCTCCTTAAAATTCTTGAAAGTCTTTGATTTTTGTGTTTCAACAGCAGCCATTGCTACACTTAAAGAATCCATCAAAGCAGCATATTCAGCCGGCGCATAAATGTCAGCCTCAGCCAGTCGGGCTTCTTCAATGGCGAGTGTGGCAGCATCCATTTGTTCCTGAGGAACTTTACCACAACCTGCAAAAAAAACGAGCATCATCACAGATGCAAATCCAAATAAAATTTTCCTTTTCATTTTCTCAATTTGTTTGATGATTAATATTTATACTTCAGGTAATCAGAGGACTCTATACATTTCAGCGATGAATCATCACACGGAAGACCCCTGAAGTTTATACAAATTAAGACGAATATGTAATAAAAAGTAACTGAATATACCGAATTAATGTTCAGTTTATTAATTTAGCACTTTGAAAATGCTTCAATGAAAAGGAACAACTCTGAGAACCTGAACGACGAACAATTGGCCGGAAAGATTCTTTCAGAGAACCTGCCGGAACTCTATGAAATACTTTATTCCAGATATTTCAGGAAAGTCCGGGAAAAGTGTTTTACCCTCCTTAAAAAAAGCAGACTGGCTGATGAGTTTGCCGAAGATATACTTTCCAAGGCATTTGAGAAGCTGGATAGTTTTAAGGGCAATTCATCATTCAGTTCATGGCTGTACGCTATTACCTACA
>JBLRXC010000165.1:0-7030 GCA_047920975.1 Bacteroidales bacterium
CAATTCGTTAAATATATATTTTATGATATCCTGAGGAGCAGGTTTATCCTGCTTTATATGATATTTTTATTACTTACAGGTATCGGGATGTTCCAGCTTGACAGCGATACTTCAAAAGTCGTTCTCAGCCTGATGAATATTCTGCTGATTGTCGTTCCCCTTGTCAGTGTGATTTTTACCACGATTCATTTTTATAATTCCTATGAATTTATTGAAATGATGCTTGCCCAGCCGATCAATCGCAGGATTATTTTTTTGGCTGAATACATGGCTGTTTCATTTTCTCTTGCCCTGGCCTTTTTAGCCGGGCTGGGAATTCCCATGCTATTTTATGGAACGGATGGAAGTGGTTTGACTTTGCTTTATACCGGTGTCGCATTATCCCTTGTGTTTGTTTCACTGGCTTTTTTGTCTTCAGTTTTAACCCGCGATAAGGCAAAAGCCATTGGTATTGCACTGCTGTTCTGGTTCTATTTCACCTTGATTTATGATGCCTTCATTTTATGGATTGTTTACTCATTCAGCGATTATCCGCTTGAGCAGGCAACACTTATCTTTATTTCCCTCAATCCTGTTGACCTGGCCAGGATACTGATGGTGCTGAAACTTGATATCTCAGCCTTGATGGGATATACAGGCGCATTTTTCAGAGAGTTTTTTGGAAGTGGCTTCGGGTTCTTATTTTCAACGGTCACTCTTCTTGTCTGGATTATTATTCCAACTTGGTTTGCATTAAGTGTTTTTAACAGAAAAGATTTGTGAAGATTATCTCTTCTGTTGAAAATTAATGAATAAGTTTTGTTATCCTGCGGGGATGACAAAAAATGTTCCTTTTAACTTTGGCCAAAAAGAGATATATTGCTCTTTTTTGATTTTGATTGCATTCAACCAAAAAACAGTAACATGAGAACAAAAATTGTTGCAGGCAACTGGAAAATGAACCTGACTTTTCAGGAGGCCGATGACCTGATCTATTCAATTGTTGAATATATGTCTGGTAATACCTCAGAAAAAATAAAAGTGGTGATTTGCCCGCCTGCCCCATATCTTGAACTGGCTACTGATCTTGCAAGTGATACCGAACTTCTGGTCGGTGCACAGAACATCAGCCAATTCGAATCCGGAGCTTATACCGGTGAAATTTCTGCAAAAATTCTCGCCTCAATGGGTGTAGGATTTGCTATTGTTGGCCATTCGGAACGAAGAAAATATTTCAATGAATCACATGAAATGCTTGCCGAAAAGGTGAACCAGACCTTAAAGCATCAATTAACGCCGGTCTTTTGCTGTGGCGAGGTGATTTCGGACAGAGAGGGAGAGAATCATTTTGAAGTGGTTGAAAAGCAACTGAATGATTCATTGTTTCATTTGCCCCATGCTGACTTTTCGCATGTAGTGATTGCCTATGAGCCCGTTTGGGCAATAGGGACAGGGATTACAGCAACGCCTGAACAGGCGCAGGAGATGCATGAATTTATCAGAAGTCTGATCTCGAAAAAATATAGCCAAAATCTGGCTGATAAAATAATGATACTTTATGGCGGGAGTTGCAACGCAGCCAATGCCCAAGAGTTATTTTCACAACCTGATGTTGATGGAGGTCTGATTGGTGGCGCTTCACTCAAGTCGGATGAATTCATTCAGATTATTCAAGCTGCCTCTTCATGAATTACATTGAAATCGCATTTGTGATCAATCCACTCTATCCGGGAACGGATATACTCCTGGCATTTTTATCGCAAACCGGATTGGAAAGTTTTTCAGAAACCGATACCGGGTTGCTGGCTTATATAAAAGAGGATGACTTTAATGTGCAAGTCATAGAGCGTGTTATGGAAGAATTTCCTCCTGGTTTTGATCTCTCGTTTTCGGTAAAATCAATCCGGGATCAAAACTGGAATGAAGTTTGGGAGAAAAGTTATCCACCGGTCATGATCAGGGAGTCCATATACGTAAGAGCCTCTTTTCATCCCGTGAACAATCGTATGAAATATCAGCTATTGATAGATCCGAAAATGTCGTTTGGCACAGCACATCACGAAACTACTCACCTGATGATGGAAATGATGCTGGATGAAGAATTTTCAGGGAAAAAGGTATTGGATATGGGCTGCGGAACGGGAATACTTGCCATTTTGGCTGAAATGCTCGGCGCACATCGAATCATCGCCATCGATAATGATCAATATGCTGTAGAGAATGCCATTGAAAACGTTAGGAAAAATAAATGCAAGCATATTCACGTTCAGCTTGGTAATGCTGCTGATGTGCTGGGTGAATTTGATTATATCCTTGCGAATATTACAAAGAATACATTGATAGAAGATCTCAGGATTTATGCAAGTCATCTGTTGCCGGACGGGAAACTTTTATGCAGCGGATTCTTTGATCAGGATCTGCCTGATATTCAATCCCAGGCGCATGAATCAGGACTCTCCTTTGTTCGGAATCAATCACGCAACCATTGGACAGCAGTGTGCTTTACCAAATGTTAAGGATTAAGATGAACAGACTCGCTTACGGTTTCTTCTCTTTATTTTTTCTTCTTTCGGTGATGAATGCTTATGCTCAGACATCAGGTAAGTTCTCTTCCGACCCGAAAGTTTTTCATGATCAGTTGAACGACCTTTTTTCAAAGATCAACTCCAAAGATGACCGGAAAGCCTGCGATGATATGATGGCCAAATTCATCCATTACTGGAATACAGGGTATTTTTCGTCAGATGTAAAAGATAATATAATGATAGCCTGTGATTTAATGCAGGCAAGGAGATTGAAAGCGTATCCTGATTTCTATTATTTTCTTAGCGCAAATATGCTGGTGGTGGATATGGATCATTCAAAGGAGAGCTATGAAGCATGGAATTCAAGTATCCAGCAACTGTTAAATGACAGACGCAGCACCAAGGCTATTCAGGTTTTTCTGGAAACCAGTTATAATCTGCTTTCGAGCAATATCCTGTATTCATCCCGGTCAGTCACATGGAAAGTTACAAGCCATCAGTTTAATTTTGGATTTGATTCTATTCCATCAGTTCTTTTCGGTGAAACTGACCTGATCTGTCTCGCCTATCAGGATAGTTCTGTAATTTTTCAAACCAAAGGTGTATTGTATCCGATTGAAAACAAATGGATTGGATCAAAAGGAATGATAAACTGGTCAAGGGCAGGTTTCGATCCAAACGCTGTATTTGCGGAACTTGAAGATTACCAGATAGCACTTTCATTTTCAAGATATTCTGTGGATTCTGTGAGGTTTTATAAAAAGGATTACTGGGATAGACCACTTCTTGGGGGTTTAGAGGAAAAAATTCTGGCAAATGTGAGTGAAGAGAGCGCCAATTATCCTCATTTTACCTCCTATCTTTCTCATGTTGAGATTAAATCATTATTTGAGGATGTTGATTTTGTAGGAGGAATAGAGGTCAGAGGTAGAAAGTTCATTGGGATAGGTGTGGGCAGAGAAAATGCAATGCTGACTTTCAACAAGGACAATAAGGTATTTGTCAGGGTTTTATCTGATAATTTCACCATTTATCCTGACAGAATTGCTTCAGCATTTGCCAAAGCTTCTATCTATCATGAGGAGGATTCGATCTTCCATCCCGGATTGAAATTCAGTTTTGTGGTGATGAACCGCGAACTGGGAATGGTCAGAGTTGCGGAGGGCACTTCCAGAAGCCCTTTTTACGATTCTTATCATAACCTTGATATTTTTGCAGAGGCGATTTATTGGAGGATGGACGAGCCAGTCATCCATTTTCAAAGTGTAAAGGGATCAATGGGTGCAAGTCAGGCTATTTTTGAATCCGGAAATTTTTTCTCAAGGCCACGTTATTTGCGGCTTCAGGGAATTGACTTAATTAATCCTCTTGATGCGGTCGAGAGATACGCATCTAAATATAATGTGAGTGAGGTTTCGGTTCAGGGATTGGCTGAGGATTTGCTTCTTCCACAGAGTCAGGTCATTGCCATGCTTGTAACCCTGTCCAACTGGGGTTTCTTGATTTATGACCGTGAAGAAAAGATGGCCAGGATAAAGGACAAACTTCATGATTATATCAAAGCAAATAATCGAAAAATTGATTATGACGTGATCCAGTTTGGATCTGACATCAGGGTCGGCCCCAATGCCTCTTTGGAGCTTGATAGTTTTGGTTTAAAACTTTTCGGAGTACCTTATGTTGCTTTAAGTGACTCTCAGAATGTCATCATTTATCCGCAAAATCAGCAACTCATCATTAAAAAGGGCATGGATTTCACATTTACCGGGAGAGTCAGGGCTGGTACTTTCGATTTTCATACGCGCAACGTAGATTTCAATTATGACCAGTTCAGACTTGATATGCCGGTTATCGATTCAATGAGTTTTTACGTCCGGAGTTTTGAAACGAATGAAATGGGTGAGCGCCCCTATAAAAAAGTACGGAACGTTGTCTCTGACCTGGGGGGATTCCTGTTCATAGATGATCCAATGAACAAATCGGGGCTGAAAGACTTTCCTGCATATCCTATATTTACAAGCACAAAAGATGCTTATGTGTACTATGATTCCCGCGATATTTTCAACGGTGTTTATAACCGCGAAAAATTCTATTTTTATCTGTATCCCTTTACCATTGATAGTCTAGACAACTTCAAAACCGAACAACTTCAATTTGAAGGATATCTTGCATCAGCGGGGATTTTTCCGGATATAGAGGAGAATTTACGGGTTCAGCAGGACTACTCACTTGGTTTCATGACAAAAACACCTGAATATGGTTTACCTGCCTATGGGGCTAAAGGCTTCTATTATGATGACATTGCACTGAGTAACGATGGGTTAAGGGGGAATGGATGGCTGAGGTACCTCGCCTCTACGTCCTGGTCTAATGACTTCAGGTTTTTTCCGGACTCAAGCAATACCATCGCATCACGATTTTTAATTGAAGAGCAGTTGACACCCCTTGAATATCCTGATGTGAGTGCCAATTATGTGCAACAACAATGGTTTCCATATGATGATTTGATGGTCATATCACACCTTGAACAGCCGATTGAGATGTTCAGCAATCAGTCACAACTAAAGGGAAGATTGTATCTGACTCCTGAAAAGTTATTCGGTGCAGGGCTCATGGCATTGGAAGATGCCGAAATGCGTTCAAAAAAATATGCTTTTGGTCATCATGAAATTTTTGCTGACTCGGCTGATTTCAATCTGAAATCAGCGGAACATATGCTTTCTGCTTTTGCAACCAGCAATTATAAATCTCATATTGATTTTTTCAAACGCAAGGGGGAGTTTGTCTCCAACGGAGGAGCTTCTTTTGTTGAATTTCCAATCATTAGTTACCTGTGTCTGATTGATGAATTCGATTGGTATATGGATGCTTTCGAAATTGCCATAGGTCGCATTGAGACTGAAATAGAGATGGCAAAATACAATGAATTGACAATCCGTGAACTGATAGATGTACCTTTAAAGGGCTCCGAATTTATCTCCACGCATACTGACCAGGATTCATTGCAATTTATTTCAACCACCGCTGTATATAATTTGAAAGAGCACTACCTGCAGGCAGAGGATGTAAAGTATCTCAGGGTGGCGGATGCTACAATCTTTCCGGCAGCTAGAAAAGTTGTTGTTGACCCGGGTGCCAGAATGAGGACAATCAGCGATGCAAAAATTCTTGTCAATTCAGTGACCAGGTTCCATGAAATATATGATGCAGTCATCGACATTAAAGGACAAAAGAGCTATAACGGAATCGGTAATTATGATTATGTTGATGCCACAGGTGGCCGTCAACAGGTTTTTCTGAAACAATTGGGTGTCGATCCCACCTTTCAAACCGTTGGTACAGGAACTGTAAGTGATACACTGGGTTTCAGGTTGAGTGATGAATTTTACTTTACCGGAGAGGTAACATTGGCAGCCAACAATGAAAATCTTTACTTTGATGGCGCTTTCAGAATTCATGACAGATGCTCAAGAGAACTAGCGGAGTGGATCCTGTTTGGTTGTGAGATTAACCCGAAGGAAATGTATCTTAATATTGATCAGGAGTTAAAAAATCCAAAAAATGAGAGAATAATGTCAGCACTCATGTTCTCTGCGGAAAATAATCAATTCTACTCCGGATTTTTATCGAAAAGGAAATCTTCGCTTGATCAAAGTGTTATCTCTGCAGATGGGTTTATTCATTATGATAAGTCCGGTAATAAATATCACATTGGAAGCCTTGAAAAACTCAAGGGACTCACAATTGAAGGGAATGAGCTAACCCTTAGCATGAATCAGTGTAACCTGTCAGGCGAGGGGAAAGTAAATTTTGGTGCTGACCTGGGCAGGGTGAAGGTCGAATCGTATGGACAGGCAAACTATTATATGATCCCTGATTCCATTAATTTTGACCTGGTCATGTTTATTGACTTTCCATTTGATGATAAACTGCTTGAACTAATGGCAGCTGAACTGGAACCAATAAACCTGCCGGCAGTTAATATCACCCGCCATCGTTTCAATAAAGCATTGACTGATTTTCTTGGGTCGGATGCTGCCGAACGCCATCTGACAGAGGTTGGATTGTATGGAAGGTTCAGAAGGTATCCTTCTGAGTTACAGAAAACAATCATGTTCAGTGAGGTCAAAATGAAATGGAATCATCCGACACGCTCTTTTATCTCCTATGGTCCGATTGGACTCGGTAGTATTGGGAAGACACAGCTCAATAAATACACGGAAGGATATATTGAAATTGACAGGAAGAGGACAGGTGATGAAATCAGTATTTATATTGAGTTTGACAAGGGAAAAAGCTGGTACTTTTTTAATTGCAGGAATAACCTGATGCAAACCATCTCCTCCAATACCGATTACAATAACTATATCAGGGAGTTGAAGGATGACAAAAGACGTGTAAAAGCAGATAAAAAAGGAGAAGAGGACTATAGTTATATCATTTCCAACCTCAGGCGGAAGACAGATTTTTTACGCAGAATTCAGGGCCAATAAAGTCAGAACATGATCCTCACATTCATAGTTGCC
>JBLRXC010000166.1:0-6945 GCA_047920975.1 Bacteroidales bacterium
TCCTAAAAATCCTTGCCGGAAGGCCGGCTTCCATCTTTATTACAATTACGTTGCCTACGCAACTCACAGCACACATCAAGATGGCCACCACAGGTTCGGGTCAAAATCAGGCTACCCTTCGACAGGCTCAGGGTACCACTGTAAAGCATTCGAAGTGTGAAGGTATGGAACATTCCCTATCGGTTTATAAAACAGCAAACGGCGATGGAGGTTTCCTGTTTTCATTCGGCGACCTGCTTCGGTTTACCGGCTACGCCACCACACCCACCTTTATCGTTGGAAACAATGAGATGGAAGACGCGCCCCTGAATAACCAGGTATACATATTCAATATCGTTGAAGGTATCCGCTGTCCGGGTAATCCTTCAGTGACCGATTTTGACGGTAACATTTACAATACCGTTAAGATTGGCCAACAGTGTTGGCTGCGTGAAAACTTAAAGACCACCCACTACAAAAACGGAACACCCATCAATTACCCGGGAACCGACAATGCTGCCTGGCAAAACGATACCACAGGCGCTTACGCATGGTACAACAACGAAATCTTATGGAAAGACATCTACGGAGCGCTCTACAACTGGTTTGCCGCGGTTAACCCCAACGGCCTCTGCCCGGAAGGATGGCATGTGCCTTCGCATGAGGAATGGACAGTATTGACAGACTTTATTGGTGGCGCTCAGTCACCCAACGGCAACAGGCTAAAATCGTGCAGACAGGTCAACTCACCTGTGGGCGGTGACTGCAGCATTACTGCCCACCCGCGATGGAATGTGCATAATATCCATTATGGTACAAATGATGATGGGTTTTCCGGTCTGCCTGGAAGTCAACGTTTGGCAAATGGTAGTTTCATGAGTTATACCATTGGAATTTATGGTACCTGGTGGGCTTCGACTTCCTATATTATTCCTACAGCTGCATGGGCAAGGTTTATGAGGTTTGACCATGGCAATTTTTATTCAACAGTCCATGAAAAACCAGATGGTTATTCTGTAAGGTGCTTGAGGGATGATTGAAAATTAAGACGACCCGGAATTTCTCTCCGGGCCGCCTAATACAGTATGCTTTCAAATTACCTTCATCTCAAAATTGTCATCTTCTTTGAATCGGTAAATTGTCCGTTTATTTCAAGGCTATAGAAATATATCCCGTGCGTGAGTTCATTCTTATGGCGAGCCCGTCTCCAGTGGCTGAGCCTGCTTCCGGTGGCTGAGCTTGTCGAAGCCACCACTGGCAGGAAGTCATTTCTTGTGGCTTGCCGAAACAGCCTATTAAGACGTAGTCATGACTTACATTTTTTTATTTACCGTCTCTGAACTGTGAATAGTTTTTTGATAATCTCTTCAATTGTTCCCAATCCGCGGCAATCAGTGCTTCCTTCTTTTTCCTGCTCCAGCCCTGAACCTGCTTTTCACGATAAAAAGCCTGATCAATTCGCTGAAACTCCTCATAATAAACCAAAACTACCGGCAACCGCTTTTTGGTATAATTGGCTCCCTCGCCCATCTGGTGCTGACTTAATCTGATTTCCAGATTATGTGTGCTTCCAGTGTAAAATGTTCTGTCTGAACACTCAAGTATGTACATGTAGCCCTTCATAAAAGGGTTTTATAAACCACCCAAGTATCTGTTTTTATTAAAATGGCACTTCGACAAGCTCAGTGCCCGGCCTTTCCGGTGGTTGAGCCTGTCGAAACCACCATTGGACAAGCTCAGTGCCCGGCCTTTCCGGTGGTTGAGCCTGTCGAAACCACCATTGGACAAGCTCTGTGCCCGGCCCCTGGAATTGAAATTATAAATGATTTACTCACTTCTGGATTATTTGATCAATTCAACTTTGTTTAAAAATGTTTTGTCCGCAGCAACGATCTTAACCATGTAAATCCCTGACGGAACCCTCATGCCATAGGAATCCGTCCCATCCCATGTCAGTTCAATTTTCCCTGGTTCTCTTTCTGAGCTGAAAAGTGTTGTTTGAAGCTCTCCTTTTATATTATATACTTGTACGTTTACCCTGGCTTTGTTGAGAATTTCAAAATGTATGTTGGTTTGGTACCCGAAAGGATTTGGAAATACATTGAGCCTGTCAACAGTTTGGTTTTCAATTTCTTTTTGCGCTGTAACAATATCGTATTGACGCATGACAATCCTGGTGTGTCCTGTATTTCCGACTATTGTATCCGTCATGCAATGAACAAGATATAACTTGCTGCCCCTGTGTATCAACTTTGGATCATAATGCGAATACTCGTGTTCATCTATGACCTGACCAACCCATGAACCGGCCAGGTAACGGTAATGCACAAGCTGATAACCGGCTTCGCTCTTTTGGCTTACCACAATGTGTTTATTGTTGTAATGATCAACACAGACTGCCATTTGAGCGCCTTGTTGAACGATAAACTCCGATTCAGGCCAGGTTGTACCATCAAAATAACGGTACATCGTGCTGTCGGTCCCGGGAGGCGACTGAAGACCCTTATGTTGCCAGACTACGTGGGGGTGATTCTGGTTGTCAAGGGCCATGTCTGACTTGTTACCTGTAGTTAGTGGTCCGACATTTTCTATGGGATTCCATATACCTCCCGAAGTGTTGAAATAGGAAATATGATACCAGGAGTTACCCAATACGTTTGTACTGCCGACGCAATGTATGGTGTTATTATCATCAATAATCACCTTTTGAATAAATACCTTCAAAGAATCGCTGTATGGCTGGATTGTTTCGCTCCAGGTGCCAGATCCTTTGTCTTTGTATCGATATCTGGCTCTTCCATTTGAGGTTCCTCCGGTAAACCAGAAGCAGTACAACCGGTCATCTTTATCAATGGCCAGCCGGTTGTGTTCAAACCCGGCCTCCCCTATAGTCACTGTATCGGCTGCGCCCCAGTGAATGCCGTTATACACCTTGTGGATGATTTGGAGATTAATTATACTGCCCACATTATGATCGTAGGTTAAATGCAATTGATTGTCGCTGTCGCACACAATGTGCGGTTGCGTCATCCACATTGAGCTGTTCTGCGATGGGCTGATCGGGTTCGACCAGGTCTCTCCGTCATCTGTTGACCTGGAATGATAGATGAGGTAGTAGTTGGTGCCGTGCTTTGTTGACCAAACGCAATGGATGTTTCCGTCAAGATCAAAGATGAAATCCGTCCTTTGGGCAAGTAATGGTTTAGCCCATATTACCGATGGCTCCGACCAGGTTTGGGCGAGTGTAAAGGGAGTAGCAAACAAAAGCAAAAGCGCTGTAAGTACACTAATTTTGCAAAATGTGAGCCTGTTATGCAAGACAGGTAAAGTGTTGTCTGTTTGTTTTTCAGTCATCAGCTCGCGATGGTATGGTTTTTAAAATCGTCGCCAAATATACGATATAAAAAAATAGAAGTCAATACTTGATAGTTATCAGGAATGATTATAAATAAGAGAGGTTTATTTGGGGAAAAACATTTTGTGAAATTGAACGCGGTTTCAAATTTCAGTGTTTGAAACAGGTTGTAGACCAGAGCGGGATCATAACAGGTCAGTCCCTTCAGTTTCTATTCAATGCTACACTGATCTTTATGATATAACTGATCTTCACTGATTTTTTCAGGATTTGATCATAACAGATCATAACCGATCAGTTAAATCAGTGTTCTATTAAAATGGCACACTGATTTTTTATGATGTGACTCCTTCCTTTCGCAAACTCAACCGTTTGCTACGGCAGGTATAGATTTGCACTGATCTTTTCCCGGATTTCAATCATAACCGATCATAATATATCAGTCTAATGAGTGTTCTATTCACTCAATGACCATTTCTCCAGGGTAGCTTAACGGAAATGAATTTGAAATCAAGTTATGCTAAACCTCTGCCATCAACTCTAATTTATATATCTTTGCACCCTTTTTAAATTTCAACAGAAATTCCAGACTGGATGAAACAAAAGTACAGGGAATATAAAAAGCTGGATTTAACTGCCATTGGTAAGGAAATCGGAACCTACTGGGAAACACACAAAACGTTCGAGAAAAGTGTGGAGATCAGGAAGGGTCAAAAACCGTTTGTGTTTTTTGAGGGGCCGCCTTCTGCCAATGGAACGCCTGGTATACACCATGTGATGGCACGTGCCATCAAGGATATTTTTTGCAGGTTCAAAACCATGAAAGGATACCTCGTTGAGCGCAAAGCCGGCTGGGATACACATGGCTTACCTGTGGAAATCGGTGTTGAAAAAGCCCTTGGAATTACCAAAGAAGACATTGGTACTAAAATCTCTGTTGAAGATTACAACAAAGAGTGCCGCAAAGAGGTGATGAAATACAAGGACCTGTGGGATGACCTCACAATTAAAATGGGATACTGGGTCGATCTTGAAAATCCTTACATCACTTTCGACAACAAATACATTGAGACTGTCTGGTGGTTGCTCAAAAATCTGTATGATAAAGGGCTGATCTATAAGGGACATACCATCCAGCCCTATTCGCCGGCTGCCGGAACCGGTTTGAGTTCGCATGAACTGAACCTCCCCGGATGTTATAAAGAGGTGAAAGACAACACGGTTGTGGCCCAGTTTAAAGTGGTCAAAGATGAAAAATCCCAGTTTCTGTTTGATGATGTTTTCGGTGATTTGTTTTTCCTCGCCTGGACAACCACGCCATGGACGCTGCCTTCCAATACAGCATTGGCTGTCGGACCCAAGATTGATTATGTAAAAGTTAAAACATACAATCCATACACCTTGCTTCCGATCACAGTGATTTTAGGGAAATCGCTGCTGAACAACTATTTTCCTGAATCCAATAAAGACCTCGGGCTTGATGAATATGAACCGGGTCAAAAGAAAATCCCTTTTGAAGTTTGTGGCGAATTTAAGGGGAAGCAGCTAAAAGGAATCCGGTTCGAACAATTGCTCCCCTATGCGCAACCCAACGATGGCAAAGCCTTCATGGTTTTAACAGGCGATTTTGTTACCACCGACGACGGAACAGGGATTGTCCATATCGCTCCCAGCTTTGGCGCTGATGACTTTAAAATTGCCAGAGAAAACGGTATCGGTTCGCTTACCCTTGTGGATAAACAGGGGAAATTCACAGGTGAGATGGGTGAATTTGCGGGCAGGTATGTCAAAAACGAATATGAGCCTCAAAATGGCAAAGAGTCCGACGAATCGGTTGACATTGATATCATTGTTAAACTGAAAAGAGAAAACAGGGCTTTTAAAACGGAAAAATACGTTCACTCCTATCCACACTGCTGGAGGACAGATAAGCCGATTCTTTATTATCCGTTGGATTCATGGTTTATTAAAACTACTGCCTTCAGGGACAGGATGATTGAGTTGAACAATACCATCAACTGGAAGCCTAAGGCTACCGGCATTGGTCGTTTTGGAAACTGGCTTGAGAACCTGGTCGACTGGAATCTTTCGCGTTCAAGGTTTTGGGGCGTTCCGTTGCCGGTATGGATGTCGGAGGACGGTAAAGAACAAAAGTGCCTTGGATCGGCCGAAGATCTTAAGAACGAAATTGAGAGATCAATCCAGGCCGGCTTCATGAAATCAAATCCGTTGGCTGATTTCAGTCCCGGCGACATGTCAGATACCAATTATAAGTCATTTGATTTCCATAAGCCCTTTGTGGATGAGATCATCCTGGTTTCGGAAACCGGACAAAAAATGGTGAGGGAACCCATGCTGATTGATGTTTGGTTTGATTCCGGGGCAATGCCTTATGCTCAGTTTCACTATCCATTTGAGCATCGTGAGAACCTCAGTGAATATTTTCCGGCTGATTTTATTGCCGAAGGGGTTGACCAGACACGGGGTTGGTTTTTTACGCTTCATGCCATTGCAACGATGGTATTTGATTCGGTTGCCTTTAAAACGTGTGTATCAAACGGCCTTGTGCTTGATGCTGCCGGAAATAAAATGTCGAAACGGCTTGGAAACGCTGTTGATCCCTTTGAAACCATTGAAATATTCGGGCCAGACGCTACACGCTGGTACATGATCACCAATGCCCAGCCCTGGGACAACCTGAAATTTGACCTGGCAGGCATTGAAGAGACACGAAGAAAATTGTTCGGGACACTTTATAATACGTATGCTTTTTTTACCCTGTATGCCAATATTGACGGATTCACCTATCAGGAGTCAGATATCCCCGCTGAAAAACGACCTGAACTTGATCGCTGGATCATTTCCGAACTGCATTCTTTGATTAAAAATGTGGATGCATATTATTCTGATTACGAGCCTACGAAGGCAGGCCGTGCCATCAGTGAATTCATCGATCTTCACCTGAGTAACTGGTATGTCAGGCTAAGCAGGAGAAGGTTCTGGAAAGGTGAATACTCTGATGACAAGGTCTCTGCTTACCAGACACTCTATTCCTGTCTCGAAATATTAGCCCAACTGGCAGCTCCCATTGCACCCTTTTTCATGGATAAATTATTTATTGACCTGAACCAGGTGACCCGAAAACAGAAGGCTGACTCCGTTCATCTTTCTGATTTCCCTGGTGCAAACCCATCACTGATCAACAAAGATCTGGAAGAGAAGATGGAGCTGGCCCAAACAATATCTTCCATGGTGCTGTCGCTCAGGAAAAAAACAAACATCCGGGTGAGGCAGCCCCTGAATAAAATCCTGATCCCGGTTCCTGAAAAAGGTTTGAAAGAAAAGATTGAAGCGGTCAAACCATTGATCCTATCCGAGGTCAACGTTAAGGAAATTGAATATTCAGAAGATGACAGCATTCTGGTTAAACAACTGAAACCCAATTTCAAGCTGCTTGGCCCTAAATTTGGCAAAATGATGAAATCTGTTGCATCGGCTTTATCTGTCTTGTCAAAAGCTGAAATTGCGCGGTTTGAAAGTGAAGGGACGATCAAAATTTTTGTTGAGGGACAAGAGATCCAAATCCCAATTTCCGATGTAGAGGTCATCAC
>JBLRXC010000167.1:0-6810 GCA_047920975.1 Bacteroidales bacterium
CCTCCAAAACCAACAGTTAATGTACTTGAGATCATGGAGGAATAAGTGTGGTGCCCTTCAAGAACTCCATTTTTACGTGAGATGGCATATAAAATACGGCTTACCCCGTGGCTGATGTTTTTTTTCAGGATAAAACGGGTAAAAATAACCGTAAGAAAAATGCCTGCCACCGGAAGTGCAAGGTACAGGAAATTCTCTTTTTCGAATTGAAAACCCCTGGAAATGAACCAGTAGGTGTAATGCACCAGGTTTTTAAGAATCACCGCTGCCAATCCACTCAGCAGCCCGATCATCAGACTCAGTATGAGAATAAACCCGGTGTTACTGATATGTTGGGTTCGCCAGAGCGTAAAGCGGTTTATGAGATCATACTTTTTCAAAAGATGCTGTATGTTGATGCTGCAAATATAGCATTGTTCAGATGAAAACATATCAAAATTCCATGATCGGATTGTATCAATGTTTTTGATTCAATTTTTTTATTTTAGCAAAAAATATCAATTGAAGGTTTTACTTGTTGCAAATCCGAGAACAGTCATGGGCTTTAACAGGCTCACCAAGCTTCCCAACCTTGGCCTGGCATCGTTGGCAGCGAACGTCGACGAAGGGGTAGCGGATGTGAGAATTGCCGACCTTGTCTTAAGACAGAAGAACCCCCGGAAGGCTCTCCTTCAGATTTTGGACGAGTTCAGACCTTCGGTGGCCGGATTTTCCGCGATGAGTTTTCAGTACCAGCAGGCCCTGGATCTGATGAAGGTTGTCAGGAAGCAATATCCGGCGATAAAAATCATATTGGGGGGCTATCATGCGACCGCAGATGGCGATAATATTCTCTCCGGTCAGGATTCGGAATTCGTGGATTGCATCATTGACGGTGAAGGCGAATTGCCATTTCGTGCATTGCTGAAAGCCATGAAACAAGGCCATGATTTTGAACAGGTTCCGGGTATCTGGTTTAGGAGAAATGGCCGGTTGATCAAAACTTCCCGTGAGAAACTCTTACAGCCCGAAGATATCCGGATCCCCAAAAGGACAGCACGGATCTTCCAGAAAGGCTTCCACATACTTGGCCAGCCTGCAGATGTGATAGAAACTTCACGTGGGTGTGTTTATGATTGCAACTTCTGCAGTATCCGGAACATGTACGGCAGGTCTTTCCGAAAATTTTCAGTGGAAAGGATTCTGACCGACCTGGAAGATGCCAAAAGATCCGGGGCAAAAAGTATTTTCATCACCGATGATAACATTACCCTTGACGGGAAGAGATTATTGAAACTTTGCGATGAGATTACAGCGTCGAAGCTCAACCTCACTTTTGCCGTGCAGGCCAGCGTGAGAGGATTCAGAAAGACACCGGACCTGGCTAAAGCTATGGCCAGGGCCGGAACCAGGATCGTGTTTTTAGGCATCGAAAATGCCGCAGATAGTGCCCTCGAATTCATGCACAAAAGCAATCAGTTGGAAAGTGACGACACCATTGAGGTTGTGAGAGAACTGAAGCAGTTCGGGATCATGGTGGTTGGTGGTTTTATCTTTGGCCATCCCGATGACAATGAACAAACCCTGATTGACAATTTTGAATTTGCTAAAAAACTCCGGATCGACATCCAGTTATTCAATATCCTCACCCCGCATCTTCAAACCGAATTGCGGGAGGAGATGCTGAAGCTGGGCCTTGTAACAAACCCTGACGATTATACCAGATACAACCACTATGCAGCCAACGTAAAAACCAGGCATCTGACTGCAGATGAGTTGCACAGAATCCGTGATTCCCTTGATGCCCGCTTTCCTGTTGAATCCGGTGCTATTTTCCGACTTCTCAAGGCCTATCCCCTCTATATCACCACATTGATTTTAAAAATGATTTTGACGGAACCCAAAAACTGGGTTAAATTTGTCGCCAGTGCTCTGATACCTAATCATAAAAAGATATGTTCGTGAATAGATCCACATTACAATCGCTGGTGATAATACCTCTTATTATCACGATGGCATGTCAGAAAGAAAAAGAGCCTCCATGCGGGGGTCCCATCAATGTTCATTTGGGAAATGATACTACGATCAGAGAAGGGGAAACACTTCTGCTGGATGCGGGTAATCCCGGTGCTGAATATCTATGGTCAAATGGGGCTGTTTCTCAGAAAGTGGTGGTTGATACTTCCGGTACATTCTGGGTGAGGGTGACCACCTGTCACGGTTCAGTATCTGATACGATCAAAGTCACACTGAGCTATCCAACCGTGTTGGTTGAATCTGATTTTGGTGATTTTCGCATCTGGGTACATCACAAAACGCCATTGCACCGGGACAATTTTCTGACCCTGACGAAGGCAGGTTTTTATGACGGACTGATTTTTCATCGCGTGGTATTTGATTTTGTGATCCAGGGTGGTGACCCTATGGGAACCGGGAGGGGAGGACCCGGGTACACCATTCCGGCCGAAATTGTTCCGGGGATCACTCATGCGTATGGAGCAGTTGGTGCTGCAAGGATGGGAGATGATGTTAACCCGGAAAAAGAATCAAACGGATCGCAGTTTTATATTGTTTGTGACCCCGATGGTGAGCCATTCCTGAGCGGGAATTATACGGTTTTTGGTTTTGTCTTTTCGGGGATGGATGCAGTTTTTGGTATTTCACAGGTTGAGGTTGATGTAAATGACAAGCCGCTGGAAGATGTTGTGATGAAAAGCCTGAAAGTGGAATATTTTACCGGCGACCAATTGCAAAGCCAATTCAATTTTTCAATAAACTGAAACAAGAACCGCTGAAATCAGTTTAAAAAAGAAAACCTTTCAGACGATGGCGGAAGTGATTCATGACAACAACCGGTTTGTGAAAACAATTAACGGCAAGGAAGCTTTGCTGGAGTATGAATACTATGGTGAATCAACTGTTGTATTTTATCATACGTATGTGCCTGAGGAGTTCAGAGGGAAAGGTTATGCCCGTGAGATTATCTCTGCTGCTGTTCAATGGGCAATCCGGAATAACCTGAGAATTATTCCAACCTGTGCCGCTGTCAGGAGATTTCTTGATCGTCATCCTGAAATGCAGGAGACCCTGGCTTAAAGGTGCTGCCAGATCATCGGGCCAGGGAATATCAAATATCCCATGTTTTACCACTATTCAACAGGTCATCCATGCATTGGATTTTACTGCTTGCCTTCTCATGTTGAATCAGTTCGTCCATTCTGGAGTCATAAGTAAAATTGGATATCGACCTGATTACTCCGACGGCAATCGGATAATGGGGTGGCTGCATGGTGGCAAGCAGCACATGAATTCCTGATTCCCGCTGATGCTTATCATGCACCAGCAGGTCTTTCTCGGCGATACCATTTTCTCCGATTTTAACCACTTCGAGCCTGCTTCCTTTCAGTACAATCCCTTTATCCATCTCTTTGCCAAAAATCATTGGTTTTCCATGTTCCAGATAGATTTGATTTTCGATCTTTGTTTCGCGTGAGGCAAAATCATCGTGGATTTTATCATTGAAAATAACGCAATTCTGCATGATTTCGATCAATGATGTACCTGAATGCCGGGCTGCTTCGAGCATAATCTCCGACATCATTTTCGGATTGTTATCAACACCGCGTGCAAAAAATGTTCCTTGTGCCCCAATGGCGAGTTCCCCGACATTGAACGGATGTTCAATGGTCCCCTGTGGCGATGTTTTGGTTTTGAATCCTGAAGGTGTGGTCGGAGAATACTGGCCTTTGGTAAGTCCGTAAATTTTATTGTTGAAGAGCATGATATTGATGTCAATATTTCGCCTCAGGATGTGTATAAAATGGTTTCCTCCAATGGCGAGTGAGTCCCCGTCGCCGGTGACCATCCAGACCATCAGTTTTGGATTGGTGATTTTAATGCCCGAAGCCAGTGCAGCGGCACGGCCATGTATTCCATGGAACCCGTATGTCTTCACGTAATATGGGAATCTCGACGAACAACCAATACCGGATACAACCACAACATCCTGTTTTCTGACACCCATTTCGGGCAATACTTTCTGAAATGAGGACAGGATGGCATGGTCGCCGCAACCAGGGCACCATTTTACCATCTGATCGCTCACAAAATCCTCTTTGGTCAGGGGAGGTTCAATTGGGTTAGAAGCTCTGTTTGTCATGATTATTTCTCCTCCAGAATTTGATTGAATTTTTCAGTAAGCTCCCTCACCATGAAGGGTAAGCCCTGAATTTTATTGTATTGTAAAAAACGGTATTGCTGGAATTGCATGCGCAGGAATAACACAAACTGGCCAAGATTCAATTCAGGCACGATGATCTTTTTAAACCTGCTGAAAATTTCGCCTGTGTTGTTTGGCAGCGGATTGATATGATGAAAATGGGCAAGGCTGATATTTTTACCCTGTTTATGCATTTCCTTAACCGTTTCCATCATCACGCCATAGGTCCCTCCCCAGCTCACGATCAATAAATCTCCGCTTTGCGGACCATAAACTTCCTGAGGTTTGATGTAGTTTGCTACCCGTTGAACTTTTTCTGCCCTCAGTTCACACATGATCTGGTGGTTTGCGGGGTCGTGAGAAACATGACCATAAACATCCTCTTTTTCAAGCCCGCCAATCCTGTGTCTGAGCCCCAAAGTTCCCGGAATAGCCCAGCTCCGGCTCAGCTTATCAGGGTCTCTCTTATAGGGGTAATAGTCGGGGTCATTCTCCTGCGCGATGGGAGGTGTTATTGATGGAAGATCAGCCATTTTAGGTATTTTGAATACTTCGGACCCATTGGCCAGGTAACCATCGGTCAGGAGTATGACAGGAGTCATGTGTTCGATAGATAGCTTAGTGGCTTCAAATGCATAATAAAAGCAGTTGGCCGAGGATGAAGCCGCAATGACAATGCATGGTGCTTCACCGTTTCTGCCAAAAAGAGCCTGCAGCAGGTCTGACTGTTCTGATTTGGTTGGCATACCTGTTGAAGGTCCAGCCCGCTGCACATCTACAATCACAATTGGCAGCTCGGTCATAATGGCTAGTCCGATTGCCTCACTTTTCAATGAAAGACCCGGTCCTGATGTAGTGGTAACCGCAAGTGCTCCGGCAAAACTGGCACCAATGGCCGATACAATCCCGGCAATCTCATCTTCGGCTTGTAATACCCTTACGCCAAGGGATTTATAGATGGAAAGTTCCTGTAATATCTCTGTTGCCGGCGTGATCGGATATGATCCAAGAAACAACTCCCTGCCTGATTTTTCAGAAGCCGCCATAAGACCCCACGCGGTAGCAACATTTCCGGTAATATTCCGGTATTTACCCTTTTCCAGTTCTGCAGGTTCAACTTTATAGGTTATTGAACTCAGCGCTTCCACAGTTTCGGCAAAATCAAAACCGGCCCGTAATATTTTTTTATTGGATTCAACAACCAGTGGATTGGCTTTGAACTTTTTTTCAAAGTACTCATCGGCACTTGCAAAATCACGGTTGAAAATGAAAAACATAACACCGAGGGCAAACATGTTCCTGCTTTTTAAGATCATCTTGTTATCCATGCCCAGGTCTTCAACACTTTTTTTGGTCAGGGTGCTGATGGGTGCCTGGATAAGGTTGTACTCTGCAAGTGACCCATCTTCAAGCGGATTACTTTTATATCCTGCTTTTTCGAGGTTTTTCTCGGTGAACATATCTGTATCAACGATGATAGTCCCTCCCGGCTTGACCCACATAAGGTTCTTCTTGAGGGGCGCAGGATTCATAGCTATCAGAACATCAGCCAGATCGCCCGAAGTGTGAATCTTTTTGTGGCCGAAATGAATCTGGAATCCTGAAACACCTGCAACGGTCCCCTGTGGAGCCCTTATTTCGGCAGGATAATCAGGGAACGTAGCAAAATCGTTCCCTGCGATGGCGGCAGCATCTGAAAAAAGTGAGCCCGTCAGCTGCATTCCATCACCTGAATCTCCGGCAAACCTGACGACTACATTTTCCAGTTCTACTACCTTTGTTTGTTTGCTTATCATTGCAATCATTTTTTGTAATCGGGGCAAAGTTAAAGGTTTTCTTTTGGAATAATCAACCCTTTTATGAAAATTTGAAAATGCAGATAAACAAAGAGTTAGGCCTAACTGAATAATTATTTTTGATTTAATCCCGGTAATATTGAAAACCAAATGTTAATCCTTGTTAATTTTCTGTTAAGACGATCAACCAGGATACGAAAATCAAAGTATTGGCCGTTGATAGCTTTTGTAAACATAAGATAATTTCAGATTTGACTTTTTATCCGGATTTTGGAAATTTAAAACAGCATTATGAAGGTTTAATTTACTTGAAATGAGTCTTTTGTATTTGATGGCACAAAAGTGGAGATCGTTCTTTGACCATAACAGTGAACCAAATGACTTATTTCGGGAGTATCGTTTGAAATGGATTGTTTAATCTAAAACTTCGGAAAATGTTACGATATACTGAAACCATTCTGCAAAAGGTAAGCTTCAACAAGGAGCTGTTCCGTAAAGAACTGAAGAAATCGATCAAGTGGTTAAAAAAGGAGGAGGTGATTCTTCTGAAAGCATGGGTTATTATTAACTTTGGAAACACTTATTACGATGTTATCAATGAGGTTTTTAAATGAACCCTTAGACCTTTAAGCACATTTTCCCTGGAATTGAATGATCACTTTGTTGTTTCTTTAAAATTCCAGTTCACTATGGGTAATGACCTTTTTTCATTTTGATTCCAAATTCCCAATTGAACGCCATTTAATCTTCTGGTTTTATTGATGAGACCAATTTGAATTCCTCTGGTGTCAGCAACATAATTTACAAACCCTATTG
>JBLRXC010000168.1:0-6718 GCA_047920975.1 Bacteroidales bacterium
TATGAGGATGGCGCTAAAGCGATGGTGCAAATGGGGTTGGGAGAAAGCGTGGTCGACCGGTTAATTGAATTTACCAGGGCACTGAATGAAGGAAGGGTGCTTGAAGATGCGACAAGGACTAAGGAAAACACAACGCCAACTACCATTGAAGATTTTGCAGCAATTTTCAAAATGGTTTATGAAAACAGTTAATTTCTGATCGCAGCGATTTCTCTAACCGCCTCTATTGCGGCATCGATATGCTCTTCCGTGTTGAATGGCCCAATACTCAATCTGACTGTTCCGTGAATGTCTGCTGTTCCGATCCCTTCATGGACTTTGGGTGCGCAATGAAGCCCGGTGCGTGACGCAATGTTATAGTCCACGTCAAGCATCGTCCCAACATCTCCTGCATCGAAACCCTTGACATTGAAGCATATAACAGGGTTTCTGTTAACCGGACTGTCGGCGCAATAGGTAACTACTCCTTCAGTTTCCACAAGTCCTTTCCGTAATTTTTCCCAGAGTGCCATCTCGCGGTTGTGGAGATTTTCCATTCCTTGTTTCAGAACCCATTTCACACCTGCATTGAGACCTGCAACCCCAATGATATTGAGTGTTCCGCATTCGAGCCGGTAAGGGAATTCCTCAAGATGTGTTTTTACGGCTGATCTTACACCTGTTCCTCCAAACCGGGTGTAGCGCACCGGCACATGTTCCATCACATATGAACCTCCGATCCCTGTAGGACCCATCAGGCATTTATGGCCTGTAAAACAGACCACATCAATGTTCATGGCTTTCATATCAATGGGTGTGATCCCTGCACTCTGGCTGGCATCCACTATAAAAAATATCCCATTTTCACGGCATAACTTTCCGATCTCTGCCAATGGCTGGATGGTTCCGATAACATTTGAACTATGATTTACCACAACCATTTTGGTGTTTTTCTTCATTTCCTTTCTGATATCCTCAGGATCAATGAACCCATCCTGATCAAACATCACATGCGTGACTTCAATGATCCCGTTCATTTCGAGGTGGTGCAGCGGCCTGAGTACAGAGTTATGTTCAAGAAATGTCGTTATTACATGATCTCCCTCTTCTGCAAGTCCCTGAAGGATCATATTGAGCGAATCACTTGCATTATAACTGAATGTCAGTCGATTAGGGTCATTCCCGTTGAAGAGGTCGGTCATGAGTTTGCGGGTTTCATGAACGATTGATTCTGTTTCCATGGCAGCATCAAAACCTGACCTGCCAGGATTCACACCATGTTTCCGGTAAAAATAGTCCATAAACTGGTAAACTTCCTCCGGTTTGGGAAAACCGGTCGCCGAATTATCAAGGTAAATCAGTTTGCTCATAGATTCAATATTTTTTAAGGCTATCAGCTATTAGCCGTTAGCTTTTGGCCTTTAGCTTTCATGTTTTCAGTTCACAGTTTTCAGTTCTCAGAGTTTCTTTGCACATCGCTCAGCCCTATGCTCTAAGCAAATTGAACACAGATGAGACGGATTTGACTGATTAAAACGGATTTAATTGTTCTTCACGAATTTGATCAATCAATACGAATCTGATCCGTGATTATCCGTTTGATCCGTGTTATCCGTGTTCTCTGTTTTCAGTCACACTGAACAGGTATCAACTTGCAACCAGCATAGAATAACCAGCAACTTTTCTTCCGACAATTCAACCATTTAACCATTTAACAATTGCCCACTGCCTACTGTTTTCGGTTCACAGTTCTAAACCAGCAACAAGCAACCAGCAACGAGCAACAGAAACACCCTGCCCTCCGCTCTCAGCCCTCCGCAACAACCGCATCCGCCACAACCTCAGCCACAGTTTTGATTTGAACACCCAGTTTGAATGCAGCATTGATCTGCATCAACTGATCAACGCAATTATGACAAGGTGTTACCACTACTTTGGCGCCTGTCTTGCGGATTTGCTCTGCCTTCAGTTCTCCGATCTTCATCCT
Organism: Bacteroidales bacterium; assembly: GCA_047920975.1. Classification (GTDB taxonomy): domain Bacteria; phylum Bacteroidota; class Bacteroidia; order Bacteroidales; family JAADJA01; genus JAADJA01. Next base: position 1,967 of record JBLRXC010000168.1, read on the forward strand.
TCGCTGGTTATACTCACTCATGGCGAGTTGCCCTCCACCGCCTCCGCAGCAGAGATTATCAGTTCCATGGGGCGTCATCTCAACGAAATTCATAACACTTTGCTCAAGAATGTATCTTTGCTCTTTCCAGATTCCCCCGCTGCGGGCAAGATTGCATGGATCGTGCAGGGTTACAACTGCAGCATTCTTTGTCGGATCTGTTTTAATCCGGCCGGCGTGGAGGTAATCCGCAATCAATTCAATGGAGGTGATTACTTCGAATGGATAATGCTTTTGCATATAATTTGGACCTTCCCATCTGAATGCGCGGGATCCGTGTCCGCATTCTGCCAGCACACAGGTTTTTGCCTGCAAACTGATCATTTCATCGGCAAGGCGCGTTGCAATGACAGTAGCCTCTTCCAGGTTCCCGGAGTAGTAAGCATAATTGGTGACATCATACATGTTGGTTGACAGTGTCCAACGTTCACCGGCAAAATGAAATATTTTTGCCATGGCTGAAATGGAAAGTGGAAAAAACTTTGGTTCCCGCGGGTTCAAAGTATAAAGAACATCCATCCCTGTTTCATTCAAAGGAATACTGGCATTTGGGTCTCCTGTATCCATTTGCAGATCTTCTTCGAGCCATTGGATGGTGTCCACAAATTCACCTTTAGTTATGCCCATGTTATTACCTGTATTGATGGCTGCATCAATGGTTGATTGCAGGGTGGCCGGAACACAACCCATGTTCGAGAGCATCTCTCTCCCTTTGCGGACCAGGTAGCTGATATCAACACCAATTGAGCAATGTGCAAAACACCTGCCACACATGGTACAGGCCCCATAGAAGAGATCCACCATATCCTGAACGGCATCATCATCCAGTATTTTGCTTCCATTCAACCAGGGAGCTATTTTCCCTATCAGCGTATGGTGTCGCCGGTATACTGAGGAAATCATGTTCACCTTTGTGGCAGGGATAAACCGGGTGTTCTGATCAGCCAGATAGTAGACACAACTTTTGGCACAAAGCCCGCACCTCACGCAACTATTGAGATGGGTAATGAGCTTGCCGTCCATTTTTCCATTCAGCACATCCAGGCCCCTTTTAAGTTCCTCATTTGAGATTTTCCCCATCTTATGCGTTGTTTTTTGGAGGCCATGTCCCGCGCCATCCATAGAAAAGACCCAAATGGTAACGGGCGGCAAAGAAATAGACTGTATGTTTCAGTTTTCCGAGCGGCAGGTAAAGCAATAATATACCGACTGCTATAAAATATACCGGAAATATTTTGGGGTTATAAAGAGCCAGTGCCGTTATGAATTGCACGCCGGTCACCAGGAAGTTGGAAATGTAATCATCGGGATTCGACAGTGATCTGAGTTTTTGATTTAACATTCGTTTGATCAGGATTGCCACACCGCTGAATCCGGAGATAAGCAGGAAAAAAATGAGAATATATCCGGGAATCACCGGCGGTTGGTAACTGAACAGAAAAAGTATGAACAGGAAAGCTGACAGAAAGGAACCTATATGAAAGAGAATGCCTGCCGTGTAAGTAGGAAGATTTAAAAAGGCTGACTCCTTCCTGGCGGGATTCATAGCGCCCGTGAATGAATACCGGATTGCTTTTCCGGGATAGCCCAGGGGTTTGGAAAAATCCCGTGGATTTCCAAATCTGACAAGGCGGATAATATGAAAGGCAAGGTTTGCAGTGCAAACCACCAGTGCAAAGATGGCAAACCCAATGTAGACGTTCATAAGATGTGTTTTAGACGCATCCGTCAGGTTTGGGCAACCCGGCTATGCGACATGCTCCCCTTGCAGGACCCAGTGGAAACAATTCATAAATTTCACGCAACCTCAAACCTGTTTCCTGACAGATGGTGCGGATCATGGGCGCGACTCCTTTCTCTTCAAAATTAGTCCTGATAATGTTGATGATGGCCCAGTGTTTTTCTGTCATATCTTCAATTCCATCGTACCGCGCAATGAGCTTGGCAATATCCTGGTTCCAGATTTCAGGATGCGTTAAAAAACCATCTCCATCCACTTCAAGGGTAACATTCTCAATTTCGATTGTAGGCATAGGCAGTATTAATCAAATTGTTCGTTGTCGAATTTATCAATGATCTCTTCAGGCGAAAGGATTGTGTCCGGTAATACGAAATCAGGGCAAAAATGTAATTGGTTTTTCACGATATAGCGTTTACAAGCCGACCATATGGTTTGATCAGTTTCGCAATAGGTCGTCAGATACACTTTTCGCCGACTTTCGTTACCCGAAAATCCAAGGTTTTGCACCAACCTGCACGAGCCATAGTTCGGACACCAACCCTCTTTCATCAATCTTCTGTTTTTGAGAGCCGAAAATTATAAAAAAATTGTATTGTATACGCATGTAAGCGCATTTTCTTCAAGAAAAAATACAGATTTGACTTATTGCTGAGATATCCCTGATGAGCAAACGACCATGAGTTCTGGTTCAGACCATAAGCAATGGGATTGTTCCCCTGTTTATTATGCTACATTTGTATAGACTGCCTGCACATCATCATCTTCCTCAATGCGGTCCAGTAGTTTTTCAATCTCTTCAAGCTGTTCTTCGGTAAATTCAACAGGTGCGTTGGGAATTCGCTGCAGGTTAGCTTTTTCTATGGGGATATTCTGGTCTTCCAAAGCTTTTGACATGGTCCCAAAGTCGTGGTAATCAGCATAGGCATACAGGCGGTCTCCCTCTGCAACAATTTCCTGTAATCCTGCATCAATCAGCTCCAGTTCCAACGCCTCAACGTCAATTTCAGGGGATCTCATCAATTCGAAAACAGCTTTGCGCGAAAACAGAAATTCGAGAGATCCCGATGGTACAAGTGACCCGTTAAGCCTGTTGAAATAAGATTTTACATTGGCAACTGTCCGTGTCGTATTGTCGGTAGCACATTCCACATAAACAAGCACCCCGTGGGGACCTTTGCCTTCATAGAGCACTTCGGTGATCGTGTCAATATCCTTACCCAGCGCCCGCTTGATGGCCGATTCAATATTATCTTTGGGCATGTTTTGAGCCTTGGCATTCAGGATGGCCGAACGGAGTCTGGGATTTGTCTCCGGATCAACACCTCCATCTTTTGCAGCCATGGTGATGGCTCTTCCCAGTTTTGGAAATATTTTGGACATTTTGTCCCATCTTTTCTCTTTCGCTGCCCTTCGGTATTCAAACGCTCGTCCCATACTTCTCAGTTGTTTTTTGTGAATTCGTAACCATTCTTTCAAGTCGTGGCAAAATTAATACGGATTCCGGCAATTTTAAAAGGAAAAAATCAATCATCATCGGCGAAGAAAAATCAGCCTGTTATGTTTTAATTGAATAACAAAGCAGAACATAGAATAATCTCATTCCTCCGAGAACTCTTGCAACAATTTCCTGTAGGTTGAAAAAACCATTGCTCTGGATACGAATCCCAGGTATTTTCCATCCTTGATCACAGGGAGGTTGTAATGCCCTGATTGACTGAATTTCTCAGCAATCTCTTCCATTGATTCATCCGGACCTACGAGGGGGTCTGGCATGTACATCAGTTCTCTGACCCAGGTTGTATCGTATTTTTCGCGCTCAAAAATAAGTCCGCGGATATCATTGATGAAAATAATGCCATAAAAATTGTTCTCCTTGTCAACGACCGGGAAAATATTTCGTTCAGAAGCAGGAACAATTTTGACAAAATCTCCCAGGGAGGCATTGATGTCAACCGTGAGAAAGTTGGTTTCGAGCAGATCACTGACATTCATGAGTGAAAGCATGGATTTATCTTTGTCGTGCGAGAACAGTTCGCCTCTTTCAGCCAGTCGCTTGGCATAGATTGAATGGGGTTCAAAATATTTAATGGTAATAAAAGAGATGGTAGCAACAATGATCAGGGGGGTGAGCAGTTCATAACCACCGGTTATCTCAGCGATCAGAAAGATGCCCGTCAGCGGTGCATGCATCACTCCTGACATCACCCCTGCCATGCCCACCAGTGCAAAATTGCTTGCCGAGACATCAACTCCGGGAAAGAGGTTGAGGATTTTTGCTGCCAAAAAACCTGAAATGCCGCCCATGAAAAGGGAAGGTGCAAAAATTCCCCCGATTCCTCCACTGCCGGTAGTAACGGCAGTAGCAACAGCTTTGAACAATAAAATGGCAGCAATGATAGCGATCAAAAACCAGGTTTCGTTTTTAAGGCTAAAAAATAATCCCTCGTTGATGAGTCCTTTTTCGCTGCCGCTAAGTACCTGTTGCAGAAATTCATAACCCTCCCCAAAAAGGGGTGGAAATACAAAAATCAAAAAGCCAAGCATGATCCCACCTGCGACAAGCCGCGTATAGAAGTTCTTCACCGATTTGAGCCGGCCTTCAATAAAGATATTGATACGGGCAAAATACAATGAAACCAATCCTGTGAAAATACCCAGTACAATGAACCAGGGTATATCATTCAGGAAAAACGGGTCAGAAATTTCAAATGAAAACAACACGGTTTTGCCACTCACAAAAAATGCCACCATAGCGCCTGTTACTGACGAGATCAGCAATGGAACGACTGTGGTCAGTGTCAGGTCAATGAGCAGTACTTCGATCACGAAAACAACTGCAGCTATCGGAGACTTGAAAATTCCGGCGATAGCGCCGGCTGCGCCACAACCGATGAGTACCATCAAAGTTTTATGATTTAGACTGAACAACTTACCAATATTACTCCCGATGGCTGACCCGGTAAGGACAATAG
>JBLRXC010000169.1:0-6703 GCA_047920975.1 Bacteroidales bacterium
CAATAAAGGGAACATCTCGGCATGTTGCAGACCACTTCCAGCGGTCATCCATTGTACATCCCCATGTCCGTAACGGCCGGCGGCACCTGCTGAGTCAGCATGATCAACAACGCCCTTGAGAACGATCGTTATGGTCTCGAACCCCCGGTGCGGATGTACCGGAAATCCGGGAATTTTATGTCCGTGATACATACGCCAGCCATCTTTGACCGTAAAATCCTGACCCAGATTACGACCTGCAAGCGAAGTTGCCGGTCCCATATCTTCATTTCCCGGCGGATAATGATCAAGGTGATGGACGCAGAAAAGGAACGGATCAACAGTGTCCCACATAAATCCAAGAGGTTTTATGTTGATAATTGCTTTGTTGTACATAATTTTTTAGGTTAAACCAACAAACCCGCCACAAGTCGAAATGTGACTGCTTTGAAAAAAATCTTCTTGAAAATATGCCTTTTGGCTGATAGACACTCCCTCCGTTAGAATTTCATACTTAAACCGAGAGAGGATCCATAACCAGTTCCTCCACCAAATTCAAGATTTAATCCCCATTTATCGTTCCAATACCAGCGTCCACCAATCTGCAATCCAAGATCAAGATCCAAATCATCTCCCTATAGCACGCCCAGACTTGCACCAAGATAAAAATCCCAGTTTGAAGGAATGCCGATCAACAGGTTCCAATGGTAATCAACGCGTCCGAAAGCTCCCAGACCAAGGTCATCATCAATGACCACCTTTAGCACAGGTCCGGCGGTCCAATCGTTGTGAAAGGCAAAGTCAACGCCTATATAAGCAGGAATTCCCCGGCCGCTGAAACCTAAACCAAAGTTCAGTTGCTTCCCTCCTTTTGAGAGAGGCGCAGAACCTTCCTGTGCCATCAAGGCGACGGTAATAAAAAGCAACCCAATCAATAGAGAAACTTTTTTCATTTTAATTTTGTGACTTTGTTAATGAATAATTTCACATCTTTTGAAAACAAAAATAATAAAATTAAATTTGAACTGAAGACTTTCATTCTTCGTAGTTGTCAGATGTTCACAACATCAAATAATTATTCATATTTAGTTAAATAAATATATTCATTACTTTTGCAATTTCCTAAATATATACAATTATGAAAAAAGGAATTTTATCGGTTATAATGGTCATCATTTCTCTGATGCTCATGTCGCAAACGGCGACCAATTTCACCACCAATGATTGTAAAGGAACAACCTATGATCTGTTTACCGAACTGGCTGAAGGCAAGGTCATTATTTTATGCTGGGTCATGCCCTGCGGACCATGTGTGGGACCTTCCCTGACAACCTATAATGTGGCTCAGAGCTTCCAGTCGACACACCCAAATAAAGTAAAAATGTACCTTTGCGATGATTATGCCGACACACCCTGCCCCTCACTCACCAGTTGGGCTAATAATTACGGGTTGACGCAGGTTACGGTGTTTTCAGACCCTGCAATCAAAATGGAAGACTATGGAACACCAGGTATGCCAAAAATAGTAGTCATAGCACCCGACCACACTGTGATGTATAATTCAAACAATACCGTTGATGCCACAGCACTCCAGAGTGCCATACAGAATGCACTGATGGTCACAACCAGTTTCGAAACAATCCATCAAGAAACAAAATTGACCGTATTTCCCAATCCGATCCGGCAGAAAGCAATCATAGAATTCAATATTCAAAATGCATCACAAGTGGAGATTGATTTACTGAGTCTTGAAGGCGCTCCCATCGAAAATATATTTTCCGGCTGGCTTCATGCAGGCAAGAACAGGATTGAAACACAGGTGAATGCAATGAAACCTGGCGTTTACCTGCTCCAGATAAATGACGGTAACATCAAAAAGCTGGTAAAAATTGTAGTGGCACGATAGTCTGGTCCAAATGAAAAACCTCAGTAATTTCCAACAAAGGCCAGGCTTGACATCTAAATTTTTGCTCAGGGTATCGACTGTCCTGTTGTTTACTTTGCTCCTCTTATCACTGGAAACATTTGGCCAATGTTGTGCGGGTGGCAGCGGCAGCCCGATTGCCGGCGGAACTTCACAGGGTGTCTTAAAGGAGGGTCAGTTTGAATTGAATACGAACTTCCAGTTTATAAATTCCGATAAGTTCTTTACAAAAGATTCACCCGATACCAATAAATATTTTGACCGGTTCCGTAGCGCTTATCAATACTTCAGGCTGGCTTACGGTGTTACGGATAACTTCACCCTGTCAGTTGAAGCCGGCAACTTCATAAAAAAAGTGGAAACAGGATTGAACAATGACCCCACAAGAACTTACAGTTCATCAGGGATAGGCGACCTTATCATCTTTCCAAGGTATACCATTTTCAACCGGTCCGGCATAAAAAGCAAGACAGAGGCAACCGTTGGATTGGGATTTAAGATCCCCCTTGGCAGTTATAACGATTCTACCGGCAACGTTGAGCCTTTTTCAGGCATGACATATTATGTCACCAATCCTCAGGCTGTTCAACCCACATCGGGCGCTCAGGATATCATATTCTATCTGTTTCTTTTCAGGGGTTATCCAATGAAGGATTTCCGTCTTTTTGCAAATGCACTCTACATTAAAAAAGGTTGGAATCCGATTGGTGAAAAGTTGGGTGATTTCGCGAGTGTAGCCTTGTTTGCAGGAAAAACCATCTTTGAGGATTTTGGAGTTACACTGCAGGCACGGTTTGAATGGGCAGATGTCATGAAACTCAACCCTGATATATACCTTTATGCTTACCCCAATTATGACCCTTTTGCCACAGGTTATAAAAAAGTATTCATAACTCCGCAAATCAACTATACACTTGGAAATTTTACTGTTTACGGTCTGATTGACATACCGGTCTACCAATATGTAACCAAGACGCAGGTCGGGACCAAATTCCAGGCAACTGCAGGTTTAATATACCGTTTCTATCTGTGGAGAATGAAATCAGATCTGATTTCTCCTGACAACTCAGGATTATAAACAATTTTTAAAAGCCATATGATGCAGTTCAATTCTTATCTGCTATCAAGCCTGTTTTTGTTTGCATGTACAGGGGTTAAAGAAAAACCTGCTGATATTGACAGAGAAACACAAATTCGGGACAGTATTCTGCAAATCACGGAGCAGCGTTTTGCGGCTTCATACGCTGATGCAGCCGGGAATATTCGCTTGATCATTGAAAACCGACAACAGGGAGAACGTTACAAAGCCCTTGATATTGAATTATATTCGTCGGTGCTTTTACCCCAATATTATGTTGAAAACAGATTCGAACCGCTTTGGTTTCCCCACTATGATTCCCTTAACAAGTTTGAACAGATGATCCTGTTTCTTGAAAACCTGGGTTACCAGGGACTGGACCCTAATCATTATCATTATCAGGAGATAAAGGAACAATGGGAATTGATGCATGAGGATCCCGAAATAATATTTAGCGGAGTGTTCATAGCAAACACTGATGCACTGCTTTCTGATGCCTACTTCATGCTTGCCTCACATCTTTATCATGGAAAAGTTGATCCCGAAACTCAGGAAGCCCAGTGGGGCATCAGGAGAAACAAACCAAACCTGCCTTTAGATATAAAACTTTGGAAAATGTTGAAGTTGGAGACCATAGAGGATGGTTTCCGTCATTTTTATCCACCTCACCCGGGGTATGAGGCAATGATATTAGAGGCACGCAAACTAAGCCATCACCAGGAAGAGAATTTTCAGATAGTGGCAGCGGCAAAAACTTTACCTATCAAACCAGGAGAGTCTTCTCCAATAGTCCCTGAAATAAAAAACAAACTTCTCCTGCTTGGCTATTATGGCAATGATTCCGGTTTAATGGATAACACGCTGGATTCAATTGCAGCGGAGGCTGTAAAAAAGCTACAACTGCAATTCGGGCTGAACACAGATGGAGCTGTTGGTCCCAATACCCTCAAGGCATTGAACATGCCAGTGGAACAGCGCCTGAAACAGTTGTATGTGAACATGGAACGACTGCGCTGGATGCCCGACTCACTTGAAACAAAGTATATCCTTGTCAATATAGCAGATTTTACACTTTATATGATGCATGATGCCGACACACTGATTTCCATGAGGAGTATTGTTGGGAAGAACTACCGGAAAACTCCGGTTTTCAACTCAAAAATCACATACCTGGTGTTCAGTCCCACGTGGACGATCCCTCCAGGAATTCAGCGTAACGACATCATTCCTGCAGTCATTAAAAACCCGGATTACCTGGCAGAAAAGAATATGCGGGTTTTCAATTTACAAGGCCAAGTCATTGATCCTTCAACCATCAATTGGAGGAGAGATGGAATGCGATTCACGATCCGGCAGGCCCCGGGAAAGCAAAATGCATTGGGACTAGTGAAGTTCATGTTTCCCAATAAGCACAACATTTATTTGCACGATACTCCCTCAAGAGAGCTATTTGCACGTGATGAGCGGACATTCAGTTCTGGGTGCATCCGTATTGAAAAACCATTCGAGTTGTCGGAACTGTTGCTTGCTGATATGCCGCAGTGGACACCAGAGCGTATCCGGCTTGCTATGAATGCAGGTGTAGAGAGATCCGTTATCTTGGATAGTCCGGTGGGAATTTATTTGTACTATCTCACTGCCTGGGGAGGCTCCGAAGGAGTTATACATTACCGAAGCGATATCTACGAGCGGGATGACATTATTTTACAGGCCCTGGGTGAACGGCACACAAGCTGGAATTGAAAATAGTTTTCCTCAGGAATATTTTTTTCAGACCTTTGCAATCTCCCTACGCGGAAAATTTATATGGGCATCCGGAAAGCAGGAAATATATTAAGGATTTTTATTTTATTGGTTTTAACGGGACTGAGTATTCAAAATACACTTCCCGAAAGCCATCCGGAAAATGTGGATGAAGGTGGCAGACAGTCACATCTTTTTGACCTTTCCCACATTTCCGGAATACTGAGCAAAGATCTGTTAGAGAGTTTTCAAAACCGGGTGGGCGAATATCTTCCCATCGCACAAAATAACATTGTGACTTTTATTGATTTTTCACTGCCTGGAACCGAAAGGAGGCTTTGGACCATCGATATGGTAACCGGAACTATCCTGTTCAATACTTTTGTGGCACATGGCAGGAATTCGGGGATCAACCATGCGGAAAGATTTTCCAATATTCCTCAGTCTTACCAGAGTAGCCTCGGCTTCTATCTTACAGATATCCCTTATACGGGAAAACATGGAAATTCATTGCGGTTAAAAGGCCTCGAAAGAAACCTGAATGATAGAGCATGGGACCGGGCCATTGTGGTTCACGGAGCCGATTATGTTTCAGATTCATTCATCAAAATGAATGGGAGACTAGGCCGCAGTCATGGTTGCCCTGCGGTGCCGCTTGATGTTACGGATGAACTGATAAGGGTGATCAAAAATGGGTCACTCATGTTTATCTACCATCCGAAGTACAAACAGGTAAAGGGATAGATTACAGGATCACCAGAATTTCAAACGCTGTTGAATGATCCGGCTTCAAAACCATCGCCTGCCAAACAGATACTTTCATTTGATTTTATTATATTTGCAGGTCAAACACTATGAATTATGATTAGAATTTCTTATTATCTTGCTGTATTATTGCTTATCGCTTGTAGCACTGATAGTCAGTTTTCGCAGACTGGCATTTCAGCAGATAAATTAAATTTCAGGGTTGACACCCTGGCAACAGGTCTGGTCAATCCATGGAGCATGGCTTTTCTGCCGGATCAAAGGATTCTCATTGTTGAAAGGCCCGGACGGGTTCGTATTTATGAGAATGACGCTCTGCGCAATGAGCCGCTATCAGGCTTTCCTGAAGTATTTGCAGTTGGTCAGGGCGGATTACTGGATGTTGTGCTCCATCCTGATTACGGACAAAACGGATGGATATACTTTGCCTATGCAGCACCAGGAGACGGTGGCGGCAACACAGCCATTGCGCGTGCAAAATTATCAGGGTACCAGCTGACTGACTTTGAAAAGTTATTTCAGACCAAACCATTGACCAATTCAAGTCATCATTTTGGCAGCCGGATCGTTTTCGATGATCATGGTTATATGTATTTTACAGTTGGTGACCGTGGCGTTAGCGGGACTGCACAGGATCTGAATAATCACAATGGAACTGTGATGCGGCTTTTTGATGACGGAACAGTGCCCCCTGATAATCCATTTATCAATACACCCGGAGCTATGCCTGAAATATGGTCATATGGCCACAGAAACATCCAGGGAATGGCCTTGCATCCGGTGGAGAGGACCCTTTGGGCTCATGAACACGGCCCAAAGGGTGGTGATGAGATTAACCTCATCCTGAAAGGAGGCAATTACGGCTGGCCGCTGGTAACACATGGCATCAATTACGATGGTTCAATCATTACAAACGATACAACCACGGAAGGAATGATTGACCCAATTCTCCACTGGACTCCTTCCATAGCTCCCTGCGGCATGACATTCGTTACGGGTGATAAATTTCCTCAGTGGAAGAACAATATCCTCGCCGGAGCTCTGGCCGGCCAACACATACATCGTGTAAAAATGGACGGAAACAATATAGTTGAAACCGAAAAGCTGTTGAAGGAATTTGCCCGCTTCAGAGATGTAAGGCAGGGGCCAGACGGTTATATTTATGTGCTGACTGAAGGACCGGGCTTGTTCGTCAGACTAATACCGGAGTGATG
>JBLRXC010000170.1:0-6628 GCA_047920975.1 Bacteroidales bacterium
CTCACATCGGATGCTTCGGGGCAGGCTGTGTGGACCGACAGTCAGTGGGCTACCTCCGGTACCAATATTTACAGGCAAAACGGGAATGTGGGGATAGGGACTGATAGTCCCTCACAGAGGCTTGATATTAACGGAAATCTGAAGGCCACCGGTTTTATGATGCCAACCGGTGCAGGCTCGGGCAAAGTGCTTACGTCGGATGCATCGGGTAATGCAACATGGCAAACAGTACCTGAAGATGGTCTATGGACTACCAGTGGTAATAACATTTACAGGTTGAACGGGAATGTGGGGATTGGAACTTCAATTCCTTTGGAAAAATTAGAAATAGTCGGCAATATCAGGGTCAACAGCCTGGTTTTCAACAACCCCGCCTCGCAAGAAAACTTTATTACAGGAAAATACGAACCATTGATTTATGGGAGTAAGTCGGGCGGAGATATCGGGGGAAGCAGCAGCCTCATTCTACAAGCTGGAGGAACCCCGATTAATAATGATCGCCATATTTATTTAAGAACTGCGGATCAAACCAGGATATTTATTCATCACAATGGAAATGTTGGAATCGGCACAGCCAATACTTCAGGTGCTAGATTATCAGTTGCGGGAAAAATCCTGGCCGAAGAGGTTAAAATAGTGCTAAGTGTACCGCAATCCGATTATGTTTTTGAAAAAGAATATGAGTTGATGCCATTGACTGACTTGGACCACTACATCAAAACTTATAAGCATCTGCCTGGTGTTCCCACGGCAGCTGAGTTTGCCCAAGAAGGTTATAATGTTGGCGAAATGGATGACCTGTTGCTGAGAAAGGTGGAGGAACTTACGCTGTATGTCATTGAATTGCAGAATGAAGTTACCAAACTAAAACATGATTATGGTGTCCCAAAAAATAATGAGCAATGAAATCAATCATACTACTTCAATTAATTTTGTGTTTCTCTTTTGCTGGGGGACAAATACCTCCATCCGATCAACACTGGATACTTGTATGGGAAGATAATTTTGATGAACTTGATGAAGCGGTTTGGTATGTTCCCAATAATTGGGATCACCATTATACGGAATTGCAAGTATATACAAACAGACCTAAAAATATCTTTGTTAAAAATGGATATTTGTATCTTCAGGCACATCGGGAAAAATATTATTGTCCGGATTCTGCAGTGAATCAGAATGATTGTTCCAGACAATATATGACGGGACAACCATATAATTATACTTCTGCACAAATTGATTCAAAACCTTTATTTTACATGCACCATGGATACATTGAGGCAAGGATCAAATTGCCATATGCACATGGTTTCTTTCCTGCCTTCTGGACATGGACAGGTGATCCTACATACCAGGAGATTGATATTTTTGAAGCAGTACCCGGATTCAAAGAATATTGTTTTAGGGAAGAAGAACAAAAATTTATTCATAATAAAAACCACATAACATCAAATATTCATACCGATGACCCATCAGGAGATTGCGATGATCCAAATGCATCATATAGTGTTTCGAACATAAACGATTATACATCCTGGCATACTTATGCAATGGAGTGGTCACCGAGCAGGATTATCTGGTATATTGACGGTGTTGCTGTGAGAGTTCAAAAACATTCTCAGATACAGGATCCTGCAAGGATTATCCTGAATTTTGCAATTCGGGATAATGTGCCTGGAGGAGGATTTTTACCGGCAGATATGATAATTGACTATGTAAGAGTATATGAAATGAACAAGGATTGTGAACATTACATTCATGCTACCAATTATGATTTTTCACAATATGACAATAGTGAAAAAAATTTCATTCTGATAGGTAACAATGGAGGCAACAACTCAATTTCAATTGATGATAATCTTGTACTAAGAGCTTCTAATTTCATAGAAATATATGGTAATTTTTTTGTGCCTGTGGGCGCTTCACTTTATATGGATGTAGGGAAATATTGTGATTTTCAGTTGGATGTATCATGTACTCAAATTTTCAACCCGTGCTCATTTGATTTTTCACAATATGATAATTCTGTGAAACATACCATTGAACTGGGCGGAGAAGGTTGTGATATGAATATTACAGCGATTGATGCAGAATTGATTTTGGAAGCGACGAATGAAGTTATACTCAAACCAGGGGTTACAATTGCAGCACTTTCTTCGCAATCTGTTTATGTGAAAATTGGATCATGCAACCAACAATGAAAACTATGAGATACAAACCATTATTACTTTTCCTGCTCATTACAATTTACAGTTGCGAGAAAAATCCATTCGATTACCGCACAAGGTACATCGGTGACTATACTTTTTCGGTTCATTTCAAATCATGGGCTGGTGTATTTCCTGATGTTTCTGTGACTGATACAAGCTATACCAGTGAAGGTAGGATTGATTATGGCTACAACAAAACTACAATCAAGATAAATCTTACATCAGCAGATTCCTGGAATTTTCCAACGCTATATGAAGATGGAACAATTGATGGATATCCCTGGACTGGTGAGTTTGTTAGTTCTGATATTGTTAAATTAGAAAGAGTATATAAATGGGCTGCCGGTGTTTCTATTACAACCGTGGAAGGCCAAAAAAAATGAAGAACCCCGTGATTTAAAAAACCAGATTATGAACTACAAACCATTATTTCTTTTTCTGCTTATTTCAATTTGCAGTTGCGAGAAAAATCCATTCGATTACCGCACAAGGTACATTGGTGACTATACTTTTTCAGTTCACTTCAGCAGATCAGCAGGGGTATATCCTAATGTTTCTTGGTTTGATACCAGCTATACCAGTGAAGGCAGGATTGATTATGGTCATAGCGAAACTACAATCAGGATAGATCTTAAATCAGCAGATTCCTGGAATTTTCCAGAGCTATATGAAGATGGAACCATAGAAGGAAATGGCTGGTCAGGTGAGTTTGTTAGTTATGATAAAATAAAAATAGAACATGTATATTTCAGGCCTAGTGGGGTTTCTGTTACAACCGTGGAGGGCACTAAAAAATGATACAAGCTATGATTAAAATAAATGTTTTGATCGTATTTTGCCTGTTCTCTGCTGCTCTGCCGGCACAGGATTCAACTGGTATGGCTGAAGGCAGGAAATATTCAATTTCCTACGTTGCAGGAATTGGTTTCGGAGACTACCTGGGAGATAATTACATAGAGCCAACATATTACACTTACCCTATATATGATTTTATTTCGCACCAGTACGAGCGGTTTACCAAAAAACCGTCGTATTGCCTGAAAGGTGGCGCTCTCATTTCAAGAAAGATAAGCAATCGGCTCTCGCTATCTGGCGGCCTCTTCTATTACTTAAGGAGGGTTATCATGGAAGCGGACTATGATGTAATAAGGGCTTACAACGCCATTAAGAACCCGTATAGCCCTTATCACATCAGGAATGTTGTGAAATATGAATTCACCTACCACAACCTTGAGTTACCATTTTTAATCCAATACAAAAAGGATAGGCTGGCCTGGTTCACCGGAGTATATTTTCCGGTGGTGGCATACAGGCACGCTACATTTACCTATCTGGCCGAACCTAATACTTATGGATCAGACAAGACCATTCAGAAAACAGTCAACAGGTTTGAATTGCCCTTGACCGTCTACCCAATGTTAAAACTCAGCTATGACTTAAAGATCAATAACCTGCCGTTAAGTCCATTTGCAGAGTTGAATTTTGGATTACACAAAGAATATTACATTTTAGCTGGTATTATAATACAGCGACCTGATTTTAAATAAATGTTTAACCAATAAAATTTCAAATCACATGAAAACAATGATTTATCCTCTATTTTTTTTATTCCTGGTATTTTACAATGGATATTCCGGACTATCCTGACCCCCCTAAAGCGGCATAAAATACAGAGCAATTCACCAGAAAATTTCATGACATTCCGGCGGATGCTGACCCCCCTATATTATTGAGAAAGGATCCGGTTGTTAATAAATCGGAGCATGTTGACCCCCTTTACATTCTTTTGATCAGGTTTTTTTATGATCAAGGGATTGCCAAATCGGAGCATGCTGACCCCACTCTGATATAAATTGATTTTGATTTTTTAGATCGGAGCTTTTAAAAATCGGAGCATGTTGACCCCCCTTTCCCGGTTTTGATTTAATTGTTTTTGGTTCCTTAGTGGTAAAATTTGATAAAAATAATTATCACTAAAAAGCAAGATGATGGCAGGAAAACCAATGCGTATGAGTCAGATCAAACAGTTAATACATCTGCACCAGCAGGATAAAGGAAAGAAGGAAATAGCCCGCATATTGGGCATGAGTAAAAACACGGTGAAGGCTTATTTACATAAGCTCTCGCACTGCCAACAGAGCATCGAAGATCTGTTAATGCTTGAAGATGCTGAGCTGGAGACAAAGCTCCATTCAGGCAACCCGGCTTATTCGGATGACAGGTTTGAGCATTTTAAACACCACCTGGACTATTATGTGAAAGAGCTAAAACGCACTGGTGTTACCCGTAAATTGCTATGGGAGGAATATCGCCTTGATCATCCTGAGGGCTATGGATTGACCCAGTTTTGTTATCACATCAGCCAGCATATGGCAGCTCATAACCCGTCAATGGTATTGCATCACAATCCGGGCGAAAAACTGTTTGCAGATTTTGCAGGTAAAAAGCTGTCATACATCGACAGGCAAACCGCTGAAGTTTTAGTCTGCCAGGTCTTTGTTGCGTGTATGCCTTACTCTGATTACAGCTTTGCAATGGCTGTAAAAACACAAAATACAGGTGACTTTCTTTATGCCTTATCCATTTGCCTTGAATCCCTTGGAGGTGTGCCCAAAGTGCTGGTTCCAGATAACTTAAAATCGGCCATTATCAAAGCTAATAAATATGAACCCGGAATAAACCAGGCACTGGAAGATTTTGCCAATCATTACGGCATGGCCGTAATCCCCACCCGTTCCAAGAAACCAAAGGATAAGGCACTGGTGGAGAACCAGGTTAAATTGATTTATAACCGTGTATATGCTAAACTGCGCAACGAAACATTTTTTGATCTTGATTCCCTGAACCAGGCTATTTACATTAAAGTTCACAACCACAACCAAACACGCATGCAGCAAAAACCCTTTAGTCGCCAGGAATGCTTTTTGGCCAGTGAAAAGCCTTTGCTGAGCCCGCTACCTGTCGAACGTTTTGAACTAAAGTATTACCGGCAGTTGAAAGTGGCTAAAAACAACCACATCTACCTGGGCCAGGACAAACATTATTACAGCGTACCCTACATCCATATTGGGGCTGCAGCCAATGTGATCTACACCCGCTCCATGGTCTATATTTATATTAACCGGCGACAGGTTGCCGTCCATCAACGCAACTATAGACCCGCCGGATACTCTACCCAGAAGGATCACCTGTGCTCACACCACCGCCATTACCTTGATCGTAGCCCTGATTATTATATCGAAAAGGCAAAAACAAAAAGTGAGATCTTCCATCGATTGATCAAAGCGGTTTTTGATCAAAACCGCTATCCGGAGCAGTTATACCGTACCTGCGAGGGCTACTTTAACTTGCAGCGCAACAACGATACTGAGAAATTCAGCAAGGCCTGCATGCTGGCACTGGAATATAAAAACTATTCTTATCATTTTCTGTCCAATGTCATCAAAAACAACACAACCGATCAATCGCCCACAAAATCACAGAAAAGCTTACCTGCCCATGATAACATCAGGGGACGGGGATATTATGAATAATTAAATCTTAAATTTTTTAAAACAATGATGCAAATTGAAACACAATTAGGCCGCTTGCGCCTGCAGGGGATGAGCCAGGGCTGGAAAGCCATGCTGGAGACCCGCCGACACACCGAGCTGAGCCTGCAGGAAGGTCTTCAGATCCTGCTTCAGTCCGAGCAACAGGAGCGGGAGAACCGTCGCTTTGACCGCCTTACCAAAGGTGCCCGGTTCCGCTACAAGGCCTCCATCGATGAGATCAACCTGCCGGCCTCACGGGGAGTTGACAAAGACATGATCATGCGTCTTGCCACGGGCGATTATCTCGCCAAAGGCGAGTCGGTGCTCATCACCGGCGCTACCGGTTGCGGCAAGAGCTTTATTGCCTCGGCCCTCGGACACCAGGCATGTGCCCAGGGCTACAAAGTGATTTACTTCAATACGCAAAAACTAATGATGAAAACCAAAATGGCAAGGGCCGAAGGAACCGTTCTCAAACTCTTTGAGACGATCTCTAAAGCAGCCCTTTTGATTATCGACGACTTTGGCCTCACCCACCTGGAACACCAGCAGCAAATGGATCTGATGGAATTGATCGAGGATCGTCATGGAAGAGCCTCTACCATCATTGCCAGTCAACTGCCTGTGGCAAGCTGGTTTGATATCATCGGAGAAGAAACCATAGCCGATGCCATTTTGGACCGGTTAGTCCACACATCACATCGAATAGAATTGAAAGGAGAAAGTTTAAGAAAAAAGCTGTAATATTGTCAGTTCATCACGTTCTTTGAACCAATTACCCCAGGGGGGTCAACATGACCGTTTTAGGGGGTCAGCATGACTGAAATATCCAAATGTTAACTAAACTCCAATTTAGTGGAAATTTACATTTATCAAATTTGCTATTTG
>JBLRXC010000171.1:0-6595 GCA_047920975.1 Bacteroidales bacterium
GACGGAATATTGGCTCTTCTGTACTTCAGTTTTTTACCCATATTAAGTGCCTGACGGCACTAGCCAGAGACTCCTTGCGTGAGGAGATCCCATCAGGGATACAATATGGGGAAGAGAAGAAAAGATAGCCAAACCTCAAACCTAATCCCGTTAGGGATTGCATATGGGTAAACCAGTAACCGGAAGGATGAATTCCGTCCCGGATGGGACGGGATATTGGCTCTTCTGTACTTCAGTTTTTTACCCATATTAAGTGCCTGACGGCACTAGCCAGAGACTCCTTGTGTGAGGAGATCCCATCGGTAAAAGATGAGTAGACTGTCAAACATCAATCGGGTTACCCATATCAAGTGCCTGAGGGCACTATTCATTCTTCATCTGAGTAGTCTACCGGCTTGAAGAGATACCTTTCATCATATGGCACTTCAAATTTCTCCAGGAACTCCAGATACTCTTCATTGAACGTCATTTTACGATGATGGATCTTTTGATTTTTTATGTAATCAATCACATTGTCCACATGCGACTTGCTGTACGAAAAACCACCATATCCTTCCTGCCAGGAAAACCGTCCCCGGACAAAACCTTTTTGGTTGATCCATTTGGAAGAATCTCCCTTTACATTCAACATCAGATCAGATAGTGCTTGTGCAGGTCTCATTCCAAATAAAACATGCACATGATCAGGCATACCATTTACCGCCAAAACTTTATGCCCGTGATTTTGAATGATGCCGGTCATGTATCTGAATAATTCATCTTCCCATGATTTTCTGATAATACAATCACGGTTTTTCACAACAAACACCACCTGAATATGAATTTGTGTGTAGGTGTTAGCCATAGAAGTTAAATTTTATTTTTATCATAGTGAATCAATTTTTATTGATTTTTCATATTGCCGGTACTCCTCCAAATCCCACTGCAAATCCATCTCCTCAAACATGGTTTTAGCTTTTTCGAGGTATTCACCGGCTGAAATCCCATTGAGTTGGGTAAACTTATTGTCGGGATTGCTAAGGAATTTTCCTGTTTCAAAATAAGCACGGGAAAGTTCCAGCCGACCTGTATATGTTTCGCCGGCGATCAGGGCCTTTTTCAGATTCCTGTAAACGCTTCCTTTTTTATGGAGAATGTGTGCGATGCAGGCTTTCATAAGGTAAGCTGTGGTGAGGGTTGCCGGGTTTTTCTTTGATACGACAATGAATTTGTCTGATATTTTCTTTACATCGTGAAAGATTGCACTGTATGATCGGCTGCCTGTAGGGGTTTCTTTGAGCATTTTCAACTTCAGTTCCAACGAGGATAACAGGTACTGGCTGTGAAAAATCGGAACCCGTGTGTGTCTTTTCGTTTTGTCAGCCACTTTCTCCATGGCCTCTTTGGCCTCATTGATCCTCCCCATGTATAACAAGCCCTGCGCCTGCATGCAGTAGATCATGAACAGGTTGGCATCATCGCCGGTGGTCTTTACAAAGTCAATGCCTGTATCAGTAACCTCTCTCAGTTTGTCAAGTCTCCTGAATTTCAGGTAACCCATTGTAGCCAACCTGTATTTCAGGATCATGGCATAGGTCACGTCGAGGGTCTCTGCAAAATCTTCCAGCAGGTCAACCCTCCCCTGAAATGCATTGTAATTGCCTGATTCGATAGCACACATGCCCGAATAATAGACATAGGTGAAGGTGGTCCAATATTTACCAATGCGCAAGCCGGCATGGTAGGTTTCGGAAAAATCTTCATGAATAAGCCAATTGCCTGAAAAATATTGTTGAATGATCGAAATCATCCGGTAATTGATAAAGGACTGCGGATCTTTATCGACGCCAGCCCTTTCTGAATATTCAATGATCTTTTTTGCGGTAGTTAATGAAATACCCGTGAAGTTGAAGAGTATGGCTGTGTCAATAAAAAAAGAAAGTGCATGATTTGAATGAGGAATATCATGCCTGCTGTTGAAAACCAATGCCTTTAATCCTTTGAACGCAAACTGTTTCGGGTTTAAGTGGACGTATGCATAACCCCAATTGTTGAACAATTTCATCAGGAAATCCAGTTCCGGAGTCATCTTTTTTTTGAAAAACAGAGAATGATTGTTGATCATAAAGCGGAACATCAGTATGGAAACAATCCCTCTGGCCATCAATCCTTTTTCAGTTTTGGCAAATCTGAAATTGAAATATTTTTTCATGATGGCTTCATAAAGCGGCACTGCCAGATCATTTTTACCCAGTGTGTGTTGCGAAATGACGATATTATAGCTGAGGTCGCGGATCTCCTTATCCTTTGGATCGTTGATTCTCTCGGGTGGCAGCAACTCCATGGCCTGCATATAAAAATTCAGGGCTTCGGACGAAGCTCCCGATTTTAATGATTCATCTCCGGCAAGGATCAGGTATTGGGTTGTTTTCTCTTTATGTTCGGCTTTGGTATAGTGATAGGCCAGGATACCATAAAATTCGCTCAGGTTACGGGCAAAAACTTTTTCGATGGACTTCGCAATTTTCAGGTGCAGTGCTTTTCTTGATTGCTGCAGCAATGCATCATAGGTGAGCTGGTGCGAAAGCGCATGTTTGAAGAGGTACTCGATGTCCTGCTTCTTTTTGCTTTCGGCTATCAACTGTACTTCGGTCAGGTAAGCCAGCCGTTCGTCCAGTTCGCCGATGGTATCCGTAGCTTCTTCCAATACTTTGTAATAAAAATTCCGCCCCATAACAGAGGCCGTATTGAGCAACTCCCTGGTTTTTTCATCCAGTTTATCAACCCGCGAGAGGATCGCTTCATTTATTGTGTCGGGAATATCTGCCTGGTTGATCTTCCCGGTTACGATGAATTCACCCTCACTGATGGCGATGATGTCATCATCAATAAGGCTGCGGATCACCTCCTCGATAAAGAAAGGGTTGCCGTCAGTTTTGCGGATGATCATGTTTTCAATATCAGCCGGAAGATGCGTTTTTCGCAACAGGTTATGGATCAGATCGCCGGATTCATTACCGTCAAGCGGGTTGATATGGATGGTTGTATGATCCACAGAAAAATTATCCACCAGGTACTTCAAAATATGGTCTCCTGTCTCCGGGTATCCGGGGCGCAGCACGTTGACAAACATCACCGGATGGTGTTGAGATAATTTGTACAGCGACTCAAACAATTTGATGGAGGAGGCGTCGGACCAGTGCATGTCCTCGATCAGGTAAATACGGGGTTTGTCTTTGGTGGCAGCAATGATGAGGTCGCGGAGGTTTTTCAGGATGAGTTTTTCCAGGGCGTCTCCTTCTATTCCCTGAACACGTTCTTTGTGCTTTCCTTCCAGTGGTAAACCCATCATCGTTGCCAGGAAAGCATAAATTTCATCCGCCTGTTCGGGTTGGTTTCGTTGAATGCCTTTGTAGAGTTTTTCTGAGGCATGTGCCGGGGGATCGTCTTCTGTGATCCCAGCCCACGATTTGATCAGGTGGATGACCGGGTGGTAACTCAAATTCTGTCCGGTTGACAGCGCCCGGCCTTCCAGCATCTGGACTTTCTCCATGACGGGCTGCACTTTCATCTCGGCTATGAGCCGCGACTTGCCGATACCAGCTTTCCCGAACACATTCACAATACAGCCCTTGCCTGCGAGCAGTTGTTTGAACAGCCCCTCCATCTGCTCCATTTCCCTGCTGCGACCCACCATTTCGGAGGCGATTTTGCGCTCTCCGGTGGTCTTCAACTCCAGCTTTTTCCGCTTTTTACTCACCGGTTCGAAAATGGCCAGTGAGTCGGCTCCTCCTTTTAAAGGGATGGGTTCAAGGCTCTGAAATTCAAAGTGATCTTTGGAACTTTCAAAAACCGATTGACCAACGAGTATCTGTCCGTTCTCGGCAAACCGGCAGATGCGTTCAGCATTTTTTATGGCATCGCCCAACAGGTTCGTCCGCCTGTTTTCACCTGAACCAATAAATGTTTCAATGATAACTCCTATGGAGATTCCTGTTTTCAAACCAACCGGATGATCCGGTATCTTATCGGTAACAATAGCTTGTAATTGCTCTTTCAACGCGAAAGCTGAATCCAATGCATGGACTGCCGCAGGCGTTTTTGTCTGATTTTCAGGATAGATCCCAAGCACATTGTCCCCGGTAAAATCTTTCAATGCACCGTTGTGCAATTTCAGTGTGGTATCGAACAATTTGTGCAGTTCGACGATCAGGCTCTCCAGTTCAACCGGAGGTAAGTTTTCCGACAGTGTCTGAATGCCCTGCAATTCGATCTGTAATATGACTGCCTTTTGTTTCACTTTTCTGATAAAATATTATTCAGCCGGTCTGTTTTTCAGTTTCATAAATTCCTCATATCGCTCCATATCCCACTGCAAATCCATTTCTTCAAACAGGTTTTTTGCTTTTTCGAGATAATCTGTTCCCGTCAGTCCGTTGAGTTTTATTTTTCCTGTTTTGGGATCGGAAAGGAATTTGCCGAGTTCGAAATAGGTACGGGAAAGCTCAATGCGGGTGCCATACCACCGGGCAAAATCAATGGATTTCCTATAGTATTTCAAAGCTTCTTTCTTCTTCCCTGTGATCTGAAAATATAAAGCCCTGAAACGGTAGGCTTCGGTCTTGGTGCAGTGTACCTTTTTCGTTGCCTTCAGTAGTGCCTGAGTTGTTTTAGAAAAACCGGCAAGTGATTCGCTTCTTACATAATTATTGTCTGAACTGAGCTCGCTGAATTCAATGAATGCCTTGGTTAACAATGTAATAGAGACATAATAATTCAGCCAAAGGGTTTTTTGAAGTATTTCGGCTTTTTGAAAATGAACCATGGCCTGCTGTAAGTCGTTTTTCAGACAAAACGCCATAGAAGCCAGGCAGTATTGGAGAAACTGCATGGTTTTGTGGTCGGTTTTAACACATTCTTCGATAAATCCCTCAGTATTTTCGATTACTTCATCGAGCTTCCGATATTTTAACAGGTAGGTTTGTTGTGCCCTGTAATACTGCATAAGGCTTAGACTGTTCTCGAGCGTTGTAGCAAGAACCTGCATATTTTTCAGCACATTCTGTGATTTCTCTCTCAATCCCTGTTCAACGAGTGAAATACATTTGAATGAATGATATATGGTTGGCGCCCATACCTGTCCTGTTTCCATGCCAAATTTGAAAGCTTTCTCATCGTGACTCTCGGGCGTTAACCTTTCAGTAAAATATTCGAACATGACACCTACATACATATATATCAGCCAAATGTGCAGGTTACTCCTTTCAATAATCTTAGATGCAAACGTATTCAGCATCCTCCCAAAAGCAATGGATCTGCCACTCCACGGGAAAACAGTGCTCAACTCGACCAAAGCTCCGGCGCCGTAATCAGAACCAGTCAGGACATGCATGGGAACCCTGCTTAGGCAATACAATCCATGTATAACTGCCTCTTTTGGAGAATAGGTAGCGATGGCTTCGTTCCGAAAAAGGAGCATTTTCATTAAGCTGTTATCATCAACACTATTTTCACGCTTTATGATCCCGTTCCAGAATTTGATACGAAACCTCAACACTAACATATCTTTGACCATTCCAAGCAAAGTCACAAGGCGTCCTTTTGGTTGAGCAGTCAGATTATACGGGCTTAACGCTATGTTGAAATGTTCGGTTGCTTTAACATTTTGCCCGTCAGCATAATATGCATAAGCCAGTTTCTCTTCGATCTCAAGGATTTGGGTCTGTTCAGTCCTGGGTTCGTATCTGTTTTTCAATTTCATCAATGCATTTAAATAGAAATTGATAGCCTCTTTGGAGGCGGCAGAGCGCATTGCTTCATCGCCAGCCTTGATAAGGTATTCTTCAGTCTTTTGCTCATTTCCTGCCTTTTCGTAGTGGTAGGCCAGCGTTCCATAAAACTCATGGATTTTTTCAGCAAAAACCTTTTCAATGGAGCGCGCTATCTTAAGGTGGAGTTCCTTTTTGGTATTCTGCAGAATGGACTCATAAGTGGCTTGCTGTGCAAGAGCATGTTTAAAAAGAAATTCTATATCGTCCTTCTTTTTGCTTTCACCGATCAACTGCACATCTTTGAGGTACTGAAGTCGCTCGTCCAGTTCGCCGATGGTGTCGGCTGCTTCTTCGAGCACCTTAAAGTAAAAGTTGCGTCCGATTACGGATGCCGTTTTTAAAAGCTCCTTGGTTTTCTCGTCCAGCTTGTCAATCCTCGAAAGGATCACCTCATTGATGGTTTCGGGAATGTTCACCTCGTGGATCTTTTCGGTAATCCTGAATACATTGTTCTCAACTTCAATGATCCCTTCATCAAGGAAACTGCGGATCACCTCTTCGATGAAGAACGGGTTGCCCTCCGTCTTGCGGATGATGGTTGCTTTCACTGTCTCCGGCAGATGAATGGCCTGGGTAAGATTTTGAATGAGCCGGCCCGAATCATCCATATCCAACGGTGACACATGGATCGTAATATGATCGCCGGGCAGTTGATCCACCAGGTATTTCAAAATATGGTCTCCCGTCTCAGGATATCCGGGACGCAGGACGTTGACAAACATCACCGGATGGTGTTGAGATAATTTGTACAGCGACTCAAACAATTTGATGGAGGAGGCGTCGGA
>JBLRXC010000172.1:0-6581 GCA_047920975.1 Bacteroidales bacterium
CTCAACATGCGGTATGCTATCACCTATGATAAAATTTATACCTTTAACCAAAACTTCTTTGGAAGGGGTATTATCAACAATGCACGCATCCTTATCAAAGATAACCTGAACCGATGCCTTATTGACGAACATGTACACAGTTGGTTCACTACCAATCTTGACGGTATGGAAAACCTGCAGATCATCACCCTGAACGATATTGCCAACATCTATGAATTCAATAAAGACTATGATCGAAAATTTCTTGAGAAAGGAGATGAGATTTTTGAAAATGAACCTTCAAGAAAATATGGTATCATTAATTCCGACATCCTGAAAATTGGTAATATCCAATCAAAAGAATCCTCCATTAGTGTATATAACCTTCATCTTCAGGTAACCATTCAACTTGTTAATGATGATGATGCCAGTCAAAAACGCCTGATTACCGTCAGTCTTGGAAATCTCAATACGACCGGCATTTAGCTTTATTCTGTCATTTCGTCAAATACTACCTTCTCCATATTCTACAGACAAAACCTTTGAGATAATGGCTTTCAGGATGAATCAATTCCCACAATTGCTGAATAATTTCCTTTTTAAAGAATTCTGCTCCCGTTGAAAGGAACTGACATACCAGGATGTTATGGTAATGATCAACAATTAATCCCGGTAAACCATCTGATTCTGCATTGATTAAGCGGTATGCGTTGGTATGTTCCAATATTCCTGAAAAAACGCGCCGGGTAAGCGCTTCTGAAATTCTTTTTGCAAAATATGATTCATTTACCTGTTCATTTGGGTCGAACGACCACATCCGGACAAAGATTTGAGATTTATACGAAATTGATATTAAATTCCGAAGTTTCGATTGTTTTACAAAACCTTAACAAAATAAACCATAATATCGATCCAGGTTATTCAAATCAATCTTACTTTTATCGCCCGATAACAAATAAAATGTAATTACTTCATATTATGACAAATCTTATTAAGCTATCTGTTCTCCTATTGGTATTATTCTCTTGCACAGGTCAACCGGAACATAAATCTGAATTTACAATCAATGGAATCATTGACGGTGATTATTCCGGAAAAGTTTATCTGAGCAAAAGGTCGGCCGGGGAATGGATATGGCTCGACTCAACCGGGCTAACCAATGGTTCTTTCTCATTCACAGGAAAAATAGAATTTCCTGAGATGTATTACATCAGTATTCCCGGTGGCAATGCTTTTGCTTCTCTTTTTACCGAACCTGCTGTCATCAACTTTAAATCAGAAGTGGGTGATTTCAGAAATGCCACAGTTGCAGGATCAGTAAGCCATGAGGAGTGGATAAATTTTGTTGATAAAATGAGCATGTTTGATGATTTGATGGGTGATGCGTGGAACAATGCTGAATCAGCAAAAGGTCAGGAGGATGAAGAAACGGAAAGAAAATGGCGCGATGCATTTGATGCGGCTGAAGAGGAAATGAAACAATTTATCCTGAATAATGCCATTGCGAATAACAGTTCCATTGTTGCCGCCTATGGTGTTCTCCGAAACATATACTACTATGATGAAACCGATCTTGAACCGGTGGTTAACAATTTTGACCCGGCAATTCATGGTTCGGTATATGTGCAGCAACTTAACGAACGGGTTAGCGCTCTTAAACGCGTTGCGATCGGTCAGCCTGCTGTCAATTTCACCATGGATGATACGAACGGAAATCCACTCGAACTTTCATCACTCATGGGCAACTATCTTTTGATTGATTTCTGGGCTTCATGGTGTGGTCCCTGCCGTAGGGAAAATCCCTATGTTGTTGCTGCATTTCAGGAATTTAATGCCAAAGGGTTTGATATTCTGGGTGTCTCTTTGGATAACAAAAGGGAGAACTGGTTAGAGGCCATTGAAGATGACAACCTTACCTGGCATCATGTTTCCGATTTAAAGGGCTGGTCGAATGAAGCGGCCAAAATGTATGCTGTCAGCTCAATACCTGCCAATGTACTGCTGAGTCCTGAGGGAATGATCATTGCAAAAAATCTCCAGGGAAAAGATTTGATGATAAAATTGAAGGAATTAATTGGACAATAAATGGCTTTAGGGCTGGGTTTTTTCCTGTTGCAGCCATAATTCATGAAATGATTTGCTTGCAAATTTTGGAAGTTCCCTGCCGGATCCCCAGGTTTTTTTGAACATCATCTGCATACCAAAATTTTTTAGTCCGGAATTTATCAGATCGAGTCTTTTTCTTTTCATGAGCATTCGTTTCATACCCTGCATCGACATTCTTTCACTGAAACCCGAATGTCCCGATACCACATTTTCATTCCGGTTATACAATAACATTTCATGTAAGGGGATCTTAACAGGACAAACCTCTGTGCAGCTACCACACAAAGAGGAGGCATAACTTAAATGACCAAATTCTTTCATACCTCTCAAATGGGGGGTAATAACCGAACCAATCGGACCACTGTAAGTTGTATGATAAGTATGCCCGCCAATGTTCTTATAAACAGGACAGGCATTGAGACAAGCACCGCAACGAATACACATCAAAGAAGGGCGTTGTTTTTCATGTTTGAGTACTTCAGATCTGTTATTCTCCAACAATATCAAAAACATTTCATCCGGCCCGTCTGTCTCATCAGCTCTTCTGGGGCCAGATATTATTGAATTATACACGGTCATATACTGACCCGTACCATGTGTTGCGAGTAAGGGTAAAAAAAGATCCAGATCTGTAAGGGACGGGATAATTTTTTCGATGCCGGCAATAACAATGTGAATTTTGGGAAACGACATAGTCATCAATGCATTTCCCTCATTTTCAGTGACACTGATGGCTCCTGAATCTGCAATCAGAAAATTGCAACCGGTCATCCCAATATCTGCATTCAAAAACTTCTCACGCAATATTTCACGTACATAACCTGTCATTTGCTCTGGTGAACTTTCACGTGGTGTATTGATCTTTTCATGAAAAAGTTCTGCAACATCTTCTTTAGATTTGTGCATAGCAGGGGTAACAATATGATAAGGTTTTTCACCTGCCAGTTGAACTATATACTCACCCAGGTCTGTCTCAACGCTTTCAATGCCGTGTTTTTCAAATGCTTCATTGATTCCAATCTCTTCGGTTGTCATTGATTTTGATTTCACAACCACTTTCCCTTCAGCTTTCTGAACAATGGAGAGGATTTCCCTCACAGCTTCCTGTTCATCGGTAGCCCAAATAATTTTACCGCCGTTTTTTTCGAAATTTGCGACAAATTCAACCAGATATTTTTCCAGATTATTGATGATCCTATGCTTGATTGAAGAAGCTCTTTTCCTCGCCAGTTCCAAATCTTTGTAGAGCTTTCTTCCCTTCTCAACAGCAACATGATATTTTGAGATATTATAGTTGATCTTCATGCGGTGCTCCAGATCGAAGGCTTTGATCTTTGAATCTTTGATGAACTTATTGTAATATTCGCTCATATTAAACCTTTTAAAACACGACAGGGATTTTATTAATTCGCTGAATATGCCGGCCTCCTTCAAATTCAGCATGAAGAAATTCTTCAACCATTTTCACGGCCATATCAAATGCAATAAAACGACCTGGCAAAGCGATGATATTGGCATTGTTATGGAGTCTGATCAAACGCACCTGTTCCAATTCCCAGGCAAGACCAGCTCTTACATTCGGATATTTATTGGCAGTCATGGCAGCACCCTGGCCACTTCCACAGATAATAATACCAAAAGGATAAATCGAATCATTGATGCTTTTAGCCACAGGATGAATAAAATCAGGATAGTCCACACTCTCCTCTGAATATGTACCAAAGTCAACCAGTTTATATCCTAAAATTGTTAAATGATCCAACAGAAATTGTTTCATTTTAAATCCTGCGTGATCAGAACCTACAGGAATTTCAATGCTTTTATTGAACATGTTGATAAAAATTATCAAACAAAATTAACCAATATAAGTACATATTATTAAAAATTAAACATTTAATGCAAACGTAAAAAAAGGTCATTTTTCATTACTTTGATTTTCAGTTCATTATTTTTTTCAACAAGCCATGTGTTTATATCTCATTACCTTTGTTATTTAATTCTGGAATGTTTAGGAAATATGAACAAAAGATTGAAAATGGACTATAAAATAAGGATTTGGGGAAATCTATAACAGATTATCATGTATTCATCAACATTTTATCAGCCTGTTTCTCGATATAGTTTCTAACATTTTATGAAATCAACAATCTTTTAATAAGTCATAATGCATTCATTTATAATACAAGCGTATGTTAATTAGTTGTTAATAACAGAATAGTATCGTAAATTACAAACTTCCTGTGAAGTTATTTTCAACACTATGAACAGCTATATTATTACAATAATAAAATTAAAAGATATTAAATGAATAAGATTATTAAAATGACAGCATTTTCTGATTATGAACTGAAAGAAAGAATTGTTGAGTTGAAAAGACAAAAAAATGCATTGATACTGGCACATTATTATCAGGTTTCTGAAATCCAGGATATAGCAGATTATGTGGGTGATAGTCTCGGTCTGGCACAAAAAGCAGCAGAATCAAATGTTCAATTGATTGTTTTTGCAGGGGTTCATTTTATGGCTGAAACTGCAAAAATTTTAAACCCTGAAACAAAAGTTGTTTTACCTGACCTTGAGGCAGGTTGTTCCCTTGCTGATTCATGCCCAAAAGATAAATTTGCTGCCTTTAAAAGACAATATCCTGATCACGTTGTCATTTCATACATTAATTGTTCTGCCGACATCAAAACAATGTCTGATGTAATTTGTACCTCCGGCAATGCGGTCCAGATTGTTGAATCATTTCCGAAAGATCAGAAGATTATTTTTGCACCTGATAAGAATTTAGGTGGTTATGTAAACAGGATAACCGGAAGAGACATGGTATTGTGGGATGGGACATGTGAAGTGCATGATATTTTATCGACGGAGGCTGTAATCAATTTGAAACTGGAACATCCGGATGCGAAATTAATCGCTCATCCTGAATGTAAGGCTCCGGTTTTGGAATTGGCTGACTATGTTGGTTCAACATCGGCTATGCTCAATTTCACCAGGACGGATTCTGCAAAAAAATATATTGTTGCAACAGAAACAGGTATTTTGCATCAAATGAAGCTTGCATCGCCTCACAAAGAGTTTCTTATTGTTCCTTCGGATGAAACCTGTGCCTGCAACGACTGTCCGTATATGAAGCTTAATACGATGGAAAAGTTATACCTGTGTCTGAAAAATGAAAAGCCCGAAATCGAATTATCCGCTTCAGTGATTCGTCAGGCCGAAAAACCAATCAGAAGAATGCTCGATATTTCAAAAAAACTGAATTTGATCAGGTGATGAAAAAACTATTATTATTCATTTATTTTGCTTCCATTTCAATGGGTATGGTTGCACAGAGCGCATCTGAACCTGATGGGTTGACTATATTTTATTTCGAAAATGGGAGCGTTTCAAGCAAAGGAATTATTCGTGATGGTAAACCTGATGGCTACTGGATCACTTATTATCCTGACGGCACATTAAAATCTGAAGGGAACAGAAAGAATTTTGAGTTGGATAGTCTTTGGACATTTTATAATGAATCCGGAGAAATTTCAGTTCAGATTGAATATGAAAATGGAACGAAAAATGGCATCCGCAGGATCTTTCATGATAATGAAATGATAGAAGAGAATTTTGTTGATGATGTAAAGCAAGGCTACGCATACCATTACTATCCTGACGGAAAGCTTTGGAAGGAGATTTTCTTTGAAGATGGTCTGGAATCTGGTATTGGAAAAGAATTCGCTCAATCAGACGGAAGAGTTATCAAGATAACTTACTTCGATAGAGGATTTATCACCGACATTGAAAATATCAACAGACGCGATAAATCTGGTTTGAAGCAGGGAAGATGGATGTTTTTTTATGAAAACGGAAACCTTAAAGAGGAGGGAGAATACAAAAATGATCTGAAACATGGCTATTTCAAGACATATTCGGTAAATGGTGTCTTATTGGCCACTGCCAAATACCTTGATGGCATTTTACAGGAGGATGTCGAAGAGCTTGCTAAGCTGGATATCAAAAGAGAATACTATCCAACCGGTCAGATAAAGACCATTGCAAGTTTTAAGGACGATGTGCAGCAGGGTATCCGGCGGGAATACGCTCCGGATGGAAAAATCATTGCTGGTTTTGTTTTTCACAACGGAATCATTGTAGGAGAAGGCATTACGGATGAAGAAGGTATCAGGGATGGATTATGGAAAGAATATTATATCAACGGACAGTTGAAATCTGTCGGTATGTATGATGCTGGAAAAAGAGTAGATGAATGGAAATTTTATTATGCGGGTGGTCAATTGGAGCAAGCCGGATTTTATTCAAAAGATGGAAAACCTGAAGGTTCATGGACCTGGTACCACATGACCGGCGATTTGCTGAGGGAAGAGAGTTATTTTAACGGCCTTTGTGATGGTTACAGCAGGGAATATGATCAGAATGGAAATATAATATCAGAAGGCGAATATATTGAAGGTCTGGAAGAAGGCCTGTGGAAATACAGTTATGGC
>JBLRXC010000173.1:0-6579 GCA_047920975.1 Bacteroidales bacterium
CCCCGGCCTTAAGGCCGGGGCTATTGGAATCTCAATCTGACTGGGCTTTAGCCCTAATTTATGAATTAAACAGGCTAAATAGGAGGCAATATAATGCTGCGGCAACCGCTGAACAATATGTGGTTGGTTTTCAATCAATTCTTCGTAGCGTTTTTGTGAAGAATGAGTACAAAAGTTGTTGAGATTGAAAAAGTCGCCTGAATAAGTGGTCTTCCAGTTTCATTTTTAATTCAGGGGAGCTCTCTAATATATTCTGAAAATCTTTCTGTGAAATTGTTTGCAAGATACAGGGTTCTAGACTTTCGATACTGTATAAACTCGGTTGATTTGTCCGAAAACTTTCTATTGATGAAACCCTGTCGCCTTCAAAGAAAAATTGAGTGGTAATTTCTTTCCCGTCGCAATTTATAAAAGTCCGCAAACAACCTTTCTCTATAAAGAACATTATTCTTGAGATTTGTCCTTCCTGTAAAAGCATCGTTTTGGCGGGGACTTCCTGCCTTTTAAAAAGAGGGTTTAATTCTTCCCATTCATTGGATTTTACAGTCGTCTGTTTATTCATTGTACGGTCTTTTCCGGGTTGCCGTTAACTTAATGCAGCGATTAAAAGATCGATATCCTGCCAGGGAAGTGAGAAATACTCTCCGATATAGGGCTTTGTTAACGTGCCGTTGAAAAGATAGGTTCCCCTGCGCAAGCCGTAATCGGTTTTGATCATGTTGTCGATCCCGCCACTTTCCCCTATTTTAATGAGGATCGGGGTGAAGAAATTACTGAAAGCATAAGAGGCCGTATGGGCAATTTTTGAAGCTATATTGGGCACACAAAAATGTGTTACATCGTATTTTTTGAAAACAGGGTCATTGTGGTCGGTGGCCAGCGATGTTTCGAAGCATCCTCCCTGGTCAATACTTACATCAATGATCACCGACCCAAATTTCATTTGTTGAACCATATCGTCAGTGACTACGCAAGGTGTCATGCCTTCGCTGCTGTGTATAGCCCCAATGGCAACATCTGCGGTTTTCAGTGCGCTGCTTAAAATACCAGGTTGAAGGACCGATGTGAAAATTCTTTTATTCAGCTTGTCCTGAAGTCTGCGGAGTTTGTAGATGGAATTGTCAAAAACTTTCACCAGTGCACCCACACCCAATGCTGCGCGTGCTGCATATTCAGCCACAGTACCTGCGCCCAGGATTACAACCTCAGCCGGTGGGATGCCCGGAAATCCACCCAAAAGTATTCCTTTCCCATACCTGGGGTTCGATAGGTACGAATTGGCAATAAAAATAGATGCTGTGCCAACAAGCTCGCTCATGGCACGGATAACAGGGTAGGAGCCGGTCTTATCCTGGATGTGTTCAAATGCGAGTGCCGTCAGCCGCTTCGACATCAGTTTTTCAAAATAATCGCGATTACGGGAGGTGATCTGCAATGAAGAAATGATTGTTTGACGGTTACTCAAAAAACCGATCTCTTCCAGCGTAGGAGGAGCAACCTTGATGATGAGGTCAGCTTTGAAAACCTCCTCCTTGGAATATACAATCCGGGCGCCCACCTCACTGAATTCTCCGTTTTCGAAATGGGCAGGCTTGCCTGCATCATTTTCAATCAGGATTTTGTTCCCATTGGCTACAAGCAGACCGACCGCTTGCGGGACCAGTGGGAGCCGGCATTCCTGGAAAGATGTTTCAGCAGGTACGCCAATGGTGATGTTGCTTTTTCTTTTCCTGGGTTCCAGGGTCTCTTCCTGGGGCATTAATTTCTCGCTCCCGGAATACTTCACAAAACCGTTATGTTCATTGGCCATTTGAAATAATTGTTCTTAATTCCGGCTAAAATTACGAAAGAAACATGAAACAAACCTTCACAATTTGTTTTTTTCGGTTCTTTATTCATGTCATGAATTTCAATTCTTTTAGCGCAGAATTCTCCTTTAGAGAATCAATTGCTGGAATTAATATTTATTGATTTCCTGTTGAATATCCAACCGATAAGTAGGCCAGCCATACAAGCAATAACTAAGACGGTTGGAGGGTTTCCAGGTGTATTGGTTATTACAATTATGGTTGCGTAAAGAGTAGTTAAACCCACAATTGTTCCTGATAATAGAATCAATGATGGAATCCACTTCAATTTACTTTTGTTAAATTTTATTTGAAGCCAAATAATTATGAATCCTGCCAGTATCATTCCTCCGCTAACTGCTCGCATGAGTGCTAAAATCAAAAATTGAATGTTTTTATCCACCTCTTCCCATTGCAACGAAACAGCCTCGCTATGATAAGGCATAAAGCTGTCCTTTAAAAGGTAAGTTAATCCAAACGCCAGCAATGGGAGAGCGCTAATATAATTTATGATACTTCCTATTCTCTTGTTCATTTCCTTTCTATTTAAAATCATACTCGTTCAACTTTTCAGTAATGCTCCGTTTTATATTGAGTTTCCGGACTCTTCTGTATTTTTTGAATGAATGGCAAAGGTTTAGCCCTTGATACAGTGGCGGGGTTAGAAGTACGAACCAGTCAACCTACAAATGCCCAATAAAGCACTGTACTTGACTTAACAGCATCACCCCCATAGTGCCAAACGCCTGTTATAGGATGTGTTAATCTCTTGTCGCACGTTAGATTTCATTTTCAAGTTGGTTAGCTTGTTTTCCCAAAAAACCCCTTGTTTCAAAGTCGTGTTCGTTTTTCAACCGTTTGTGAATTTCTATGTATTTGCTCGTTAAAGCTATAAATTTTTTTGTTTGCGTCAACTTGTCTAACCACTTAGCAAAGTCCGATAGGTTTGCTTGTTTATAGGAGTAATCAAAGTAGTCTGTTGCAAATTCCGCAACTTCCAGATTTGAGCCTTCCCACTTATCAATTTTGTTAATGGGTCTTTCGAAAAATTTGTCGAACAGATACGTGTTTCTTGTAAAGGTTTGAAATGCTTTTTTCTCTGCTTCTTTGAGCCTGCCTGTTTTGAAAAGTATTACTGTCCACTCGAATAAAAAGTCTGGATAACCTCTGTCGTCTGGAAAATTTTTATTGAACCAACTAAAATATCTAAGTCCGCCTGAAAAGTCGCCAAGACTTATGTAAAGTCGGGGAAGAGCATATCTAAGTCCTTGTCCATCGTGATGAAAACCACCCCAGCGTTTTTTGTCAGCCGCCAAAGCTGCTTTAATTTTCTTTATCTTATTTCTTATTCTTTCTTCTTGATTTGGTGACAATAGTATGTTTTTAGTCATGTTTTATTTTGTTCGTAATCGGTCTAAAAATAAAACTTTTTTACAAATTATCAATAAGGGGATCTAATTCTTTGTAAAGTGATAGCCTGTCGCGTAAGTTCCCCCAATGTGCATGGCAAGATGTCCGGAATTTCTTATCTTCATAAATTCCTGCCAAATATAACCATTGTTTTAAAAAGAAATTTGAAGAGAATAAAATACAAGTGAAAAAGAAAAATCATCAGCACCGGATTGGAGAAGGATGTTGTGCTTGTGATACTGCTTCAATTCCCTCAGACCAAATCACATTAAATCAATCTTCAACCGGCCTCGCTTAAATGTTTTCAGGGCCTCTGCAATCCGCTCTTACCCAAATCATTATACTATTCATGATGAACAATAATAACTCTGGTGCCATCTGCCGGATCAACCTGAATTTTAATTTTGACAGTGCCGGGAGGAAGGTAATCTTCAATTTTATCGGGCCATTCAATGAAACATAAATTACCACTGAAAAAGTAATCTTCATAGCCGATATCAAACAACTCCTCAACACTTTTGATCCTGTAGAGGTCAAAATGGAATATTTCTCCAAGCGGTGATTGATAAACATTGATAAGGGAAAATGTCGGACTGTTCACCGTGTCGGTTACGCCGAGCTGCTGGCATATCGCCTTGATCAGCGTTGTTTTTCCTGCGCCCAGATCGCCGTAAAATGCGAATATCCGGCTATCCTTACAAGATTTTATCAGCTTTTTTGCAACAGCTGGCAGCGATTCAATACCCTTGCTTTCGATGCGATGATTCAAAACCATTCCGTAAAAAGATTAATAGCCTATTTGGGAGAGAGTGCGACATAGGGAACCAGGATCTCCTCAAGAGAAATGCCCCCATGCTGAAATGTGTTCCGGTAGTAGTTCACATAGTAATTGTAGTTGTTAGGATAAGCAAAAAAATCATTTTTGCGGCAAAAGATATAGGATGAACTGACATTGATCTTTGGCAGATAAATATCTTCAGGATTCCTGACTTCAAATACTTCCCGTGCATTGTACTGCAGCGATTTTCCTGTTTTATACCTCAGGTTGGTTGTGGTATTTCTGTCGCCCAGCACCTTAACCGGATCACTCACCCGAACCGAGCCATGGTCGGTGGTTATCACAACATCTACCTTGCGATCTCCCAGGTAATCAAAGATATCCTTCAGGGGTGAGTGTTCAAACCAGGAGAGGGTAAGGGAGCGATAGGCCGCCTCATCATCAGCCAGCTCACGGATGATCTCCATCTCGGTCCGTGCATGCGACAGCATATCAACAAAATTGTAAACAATCACATTCAGTTGATTGCCCATGAGATTGGGGAGGTTCTCCAGCAGCTTGCGTCCGACGTTTTGATTGAGCACCTTGTTGTAGCTGAATTTTATGTTTTTACCATGTCGCTTCAGATACTCACCCAGCAGTTTGTCCTCAAACTGGTTTTTGGTGCCTTCATCCTCCTCTCCGGTCCAGTACTGGGGGTATTTGCGCTTGATCTCTGCCGGCATTAAACCTGAAAACATGGCATTCCGCGCATACTGTGTAACCGTAGGCAGAATGCTGTAAAAAATTCCATCGCTTTTCACCCGGTATTTCCCTTCAATGACCGGTTGTAATGTTTTCCACTGGTCATAGCGCAGGTTATCAATCAGGATCAAAAAAAGAGGCCTGTCACCTGAAAGTTCCGGGAACAATTTTTCTTTTAGTAAGGTGTGGGAAAAGACCGGGCGATCCGGGTTTCGTCCATTGATCCAGTCGTAATAATTTTTTTCAATAAATTTGGTGAATACCTGGTTGGCTTCGTTCTTCTGCATCTTCAGGACTTCTGAGATACCGCTGTCTGTCGCCTTTTCAAGTTCCAGTTCCCACCTGACCAATTGTTTGTAAATTTCAACCCATTCAACATGGTTCAGTCCGGCAGAGATATCCATTCCCAGGCGGCTGAATGCCTGCTGGTACTGGGAAGTTGACTTTTCGCTTCTCAGTTTTTTGTTCTCCAGGGTTTTTTTCAGGCTCAGCAGGATTTGCCGGGGATTGACGGGTTTGATGAGGTAGTCGGCAATGTTCGATCCTATCGCCTCCTCCATGATGGACTCCTCCTCGCTTTTGGTAATCATGACAACGGGCAGGGCAGGGTAGACCTCCTTGATTTTTTCCAAAGTCTCTATGCCTGACAAACCGGGCATTTGTTCGTCAAGAAAAACAATGTCATATTGTCTATTTTTTACCATATCGAGTGCCTCAGAACCATTGTTTGTGACATCAACGGCATACCCCTTTTGTTCAAGAAACATGATGTGGGGCCGCAATACATCAATCTCGTCGTCAACCCATAAAATACTTACATTTTCCATATACTCTTTAATAAACCAATGTGATGAAAGACCAATTTGTAATGGCCAGTGGGTAAAATTACTTCATTCAGACAGACATTTGAAAAAATTTGAGATTTTGTACTGGTTAATAATGGTTAAAAAATCCAATTATTGCCTGTGTGAGCAGAAATAATAAATTACCATAGAAATGTAAAATACATCCTGTGATCAGATCACATCAAAAGAGTATTATCTTTGTAAAAACAGAACTCACAACGTTTGCACCTCAAAAGTAAAATTATCAATGACCCTGTCTACGGGTTCATAACCATACCCGGAGGTTTGATCTTCGACCTGATTGAACATCCCTACTTTCAACGGCTACGCCGGATCAAACAACTGGGACTGACCCACCTTGTTTATCCTGGTGCCCTGCATACCCGTTTTCAGCACTCTTTGGGAACCATGCACCTGATGCAGGAGGCCATCGGTATCCTGAAATCCAAGGGTCACAGTATATCCACGGAGGAAACGGAAGGCGCCCTGGTTGCAATCCTGCTGCATGATATTGGCCACGGCCCTTTTTCGCATACCCTTGAACAATCCATCATCAGGGGTATCCATCACGAAGAGTTGTCCGGGATATTTTTACAGCGACTTAACCAGGTCTTCAGTGGTGGTCTCGAAACCGGGATCGAAATTTACAACCATCAGCATCACAAAAGTTTTCTCTCCCAACTGGTTGCAAGTCAGCTTGATGTTGACAGGCTCGATTATCTGACCCGCGACAGTTTCTTTACGGGTGTTTCGGAAGGAGTGATTGGAACACAAAGAATCATCAAAATGCTGGATGTGGCAGGCGGAGATTTGGTGGTTGAATCAAAGGGGATTCACTCTGTCGAAAAATTTATCATTGCCCGGCAGATCATGTACTGGCAGGTTTATCTCCATAAAACGGTACTTGCCGCAGAAAATATGCTGATCAGGATCCTTGAGCGGGCAAAATTTCTTG
>JBLRXC010000174.1:0-6565 GCA_047920975.1 Bacteroidales bacterium
TTGTTAAAAGGTACTTCCCGATAGTCAGGCCTTTGGGAGCTATACTCAGAGTAAAGATAATAACTTACAAAGGGTGATAGGTTTACAACAAAATTGCCAGAAAAAGGCTTTGAAACTGAGGCACCGAATAAGAGTGCAAAATTCAGGTTCTTATCCCATTTTAAAACCTTCTCAGAAAAGATTTCTCCATCCAAGTTATGCGATTTGATGCTATAATCAATGATCCTGGAAAGAGAAAAACCCGTAATGATCCCCGCCTTAAATTTCGGTTGCAAATAAATTTCATAATTCACCAATACCGGATAAGTCAGGTACGACACACTATATTCTCTGCTTTTCACAGAACTGTATGGGGGATCATATACAACATCATAAGACTGGTGAATATAATTGATTCCCGTCCCGACTCTCAACCTTTTCACATATTTTGAGACAAGCAGGGAAAACCCGTAGTTGAAAACATTCTTGGCATTTTCACCATTGAAAAAGTAATAATAACCTGCATCCGCTTCGATTGAAAAATAATCCCTGTCTTGACCGGCCAAGTTTAAAAAACAAATGACCAGAGCGAGGCACAATATTGTCCTGATCATTTACTGAAGTATTAATTTGTATGTTGTTAAACTGTTATCATGATAGTTTAAAAGGTATAAAACGTAAATACCCTGGCTATTACCACTCAGATCAAGCGTTATTTGGGATTTATTTACACTTTCCAGTGAAATGATTAGATTTCCCATAATATCTCTTACTTCAATAGCATAATTCTTATGATGTCCTTGTTGGCCAAAATCTATAGTGAAGATTCCATTGCTAGGGTTTGGGAATATTTGAATTTCATTGCCTTCAAAATTTCCAAATTCAAAGTTTGTCAAATAGCTGTCTTTATACAAATCTGCTTCTGAATTTAACGATGATTTACTGCATATTCCTGGGTCAATTCTTGCACAAAGCGTTGAACCAATTTCTGAATTAAAACCTGGACCAATTGTAATGTTTGTATTTGCAATAACTTCAAGATGCTGACCAGGAAGAACAGTGAAGTTACAATTAATATTAATAGCTTCACCAGCTAAAACATTGTAAACCAAATTTTCCAGAGGAAATTGACTTGCATCAATAATAAATTTATCCCCGCATGGATGTTTCTGATAAAACCTAACCCAATCAACCTCCATTATACTTGGAAATGGTGTAGAATCGTCAGGCGCTTTATAATTTCCCCACTTATCATAACCATCTTGAATTGCAAAATTTAAAATAATATGCATAGGGTGTTTCGGATATATTTTATTCAAAATGTATAGTTTCCATTTCTCAATCGTACAACCAGTGCTTTGACCAAGTAATGTGTAATACCTAAAATCGGTTCTTTTTAACACGCCATCAACATAAAATTCAATTTTATTCTTCTCCCAAATTACCGTAAAGATATGAGGAACTAGAGAGAAGTCATTACCTGTATAACTAGTTAGACACATTGAGCTCGTACCGTTACCCTCAAAATCATGATGAACTGTCATATTATGAACTCTTGTTAATAAAGAGGGATCATACTTATTAAAAATGTTATTTTGATTCCAAAATTCAAATACATCAATTTCATTATAAACTGGTTCTCCGCTCCACATCCAAAAGGCCGGCCAAAACCCCTTTCCTTTAGGGATTTTGATTCGTGCTTCTAATTTTCCAAATGAAAACTTTTTGGTCGTTTCTATATTTGCAGAAGTATAGTCAAAGTACCTTAGATTTTTACCTTTATCTACTCCCTTGCAGTATAAATTTTCTTCATCTGGAAGCCAGTCAACTGCTCGTGCATGTACTTGTTCCCTCTTGGCAATAAGGTTCAATGTGCCATTGCTTAATTCAAGATTATTACCGCTTGTATAATATTGTTGTTCATCGTTACAATACCTGATGCGAGGACCAAATTCCCACCTAGATAAATCCAGATTGGTTCCATCAAAATTTTCCTCAAATACCAATATCCATGGGTTATAATCACATTGATTAAAAGTAACAATAGGCACAACTTGTAAGCCCTCACATATGGTTTGTGATAGAATACCCGGACTAAACAATATCAGTAAGAAGATAGTAACTATCTTCAATTTGTTATTCCTTTTCATAGGTTCAGCCTTTTAATTAAAGTAATTAATCTAATACAATTTCCCGAAGCTTACGAATCTCCCTCTCTAACCATATAATATGCAGTGTTAATTCCTCCACCTTTCTCAGCAACAGGTCATCCATTTCGCCTACACTATAACCGTCTTGGGCAAACTCAGCTGCTGATGGCACCCCGGGTAAATGCTTGTTGGTTCTTATATATTGATCCAACTCCGGTAGCGGCATCAACTCATATTCTTCTTCAAATACATAATCTGATTGAGGCACCGAAAGGATAATCTTCATCTCTTCGGCCAGGATTTTTCCTGCAACAGATAATTTTGCATCAGATGTATTGGTTGTTCCGATACCTACTCTTCCGAGTATATCAATCTTCATCAAAGTGATGTTGTCATTTCCGTTGATGAAATTAAAAGCAGCTTCGTTTTGCCATTCATGAATATAAAAATTGAAAGTTCCAATGGGATCATCTGTTAATGAAATACCACGTCTTGCAGGAACCTGTCCATTTGAAAGGATTTGAAACTGATACGTTGGATTTTCAGACAGCAATTTTAAATCCCCGTTTATATGAAGTTTTGCCTGAGGTGATTGGGTTCCTATCCCCACATTCCCATTCAACCTGTAAATATTGTTCCCGCTGGTAATCCAGTGGTTATCTTCGGGCACTGTTTGCCACGTTGCAATACCCGATGCATCCGACGTAAGCACTTTGCCCGAGCCTGCACCGGTTGGCATCATAAAACCGGTGGTCTTCAGATTTCCGTTCACATCAAGCCTCTGTGAGGGATTATAAGTTCCTATTCCCACATTCCCATTTAGCTTATAAATATTGTTACCTGAGGTAGTCCACTGACTGTCGGTCCAGGCAGCCTGCCCCGAAGCATCCGACGTAAGCACCTTACCGGCGCCGGCGCCTCCGGTCATGATAAATCCTCCGGTCTTAAGGTTTCCGCTCACTTCCAGTTTTTGCGAGGGAGTTGTGGTGCCAACCCCAATATTGCCATCATTGAAATAATATATGCCACCGGCCCCTGTCTTGAATTCAAGCAGGTTGGATATTCTCCTCACACCATATTCCTTATTTCCAAGCCACAATGTTGCTGTACCGGACGGGATGAATGGTTCAATAAACACCTCTGCCGCCTCGCCGTTATCCGCCTTGATATGTAATTTTGACTGTGGGTTGGTTACATCGCCGATGCCGATTTTGCCGGTGAGCCCAGGTCCGGTCCCTCCAATAAATAAGGTTGGTTTTTCGGAACCAAACCCAATCATCAGGGATTTGGAAATTTCATTTGTTAATTTATTTGATAATGATGCACCAGTTCCTATGACCATTGATTGTAAACCTGTTGCTTGCAGGAACTGTCCCAATGCTACAGAACTTGTTCCATCGGTAATGGAGTGATTGCCAAAAGCAAATGACCATATACCATTAGCTGTACTTACATTACCGCCAGCAAAAGAAGCTGTACCCTCCGCTGTTGTGCCTACTCCAATTTCACTGGCATAGCTGCCAGGAGGATTACCTGTATTATCGCATTGGGTACAATTTTGAGAATGTAATACTTGAACCAAAGCAATAATTGCTAATAAAGTTGATACGCTTTTTTTCATGATTGTTTTTTTAGGTTTAATGTTTTATTAATTTGCCATGTTTTATGACATTTCCGTTTTCAAATATTTGATAGAAATAGATTCCTTTGCTGAGATGACCAGTCTTTAAATTTACACCTGTAGTTTGAATTTCTGTCTCGATAACTTTATTGCCTGTAAAATCATGAACAGATATAGTTAGCCCTTGTGCATTGGCATGCACTGTGAGATTTTCAGTGAACGGATTTGGAAACACTTCAACCGAATAGGTTACTTTACATGATTGTTCATTAATTGAGGTGATAACAACATCTTCAGGCATTACTTTGAAAAGGTAGCCGCTGTTGTTTTGGCAAGTATCGCAGGCAGGAACCTGCCCGGTTATCAGACAACCACCATCTGATGTTGCCAGCAGGTTGTAAAACCGATATAGCTTTTTTTCACCTCCATATTCCTTAACCCCTTTCAGGTTCATTTCTGAATCAAAAACCTGCACATGAAAAACCTCAGTGGGTGTGGAACTACCCATCGCATTGAAGGTAGCAATCCAAATATTATCAGGATCGGTGTAATCCAATCCGTTAAACATAGGTAAGTAAACCATACCGGGGCGCACCATAAATGTATCCTGTATGAAGGTAAAATCAGGAGCCAATAGCATTACCAACAAACCTTCGGCTTTTGCTCCATAGTTGTTTTCCCGGTCTGCAAGTATCAGGTTTCCGTTGGGCAACCAGGCGACGGATGTTGGCGCCGTCAAAAATTTACCACCAACATATTCAGAAAAACTAATAAGGTTAAAATCAAAATCAATCTCAAAAAAACTAGTCGTGAAATTAGACGGGCCACGGGCAAAACTTCCAAAGAAAAATATAGCTGTGGTGTCGAAATTGAAAATCATATCGCTATATACCCCGAATTCCTTCATAAAAGGATTGTAAAAGAATTTTAAATCCAGAAGATTTCCATTCAAATCAAGATAGCCGGTAAAAATATAATTAGTGGTATACATCTCTGAAGTATCGGCCTTGCCTTGAAAAAGAATTGTATTGTCGGGCATTGTCAGGAAATGGATTAAACGTCCTTTTCTGACTTCGTTAGGCATGTGGTGATATGTTTCCCAGATAATTTCCATTTCAGGGGTCGTTTCGCAAACATAAATTATCCGATTCTTATTATTTGTTCCATGCTCTGACACCATTCCGACAAAGTAAAAATTACCGGTTGGTTTCTCTAATCCATAGAATAAAAGATAGCTTGTATCCTGTTTTACAAGAGAACAGTATTTCGTTATTTCTCCTTGATTATTCACTTCGATAATCAGAGGTGCATAAAGTTTCGGGCTACCGGTTAAGGCCTGACTAAATCCTACGGCCATAAAGCTTCCATAGCTGGTTTCAAATGAGTAATACAATCCTTCATCTTTTTCACTATTAATAACAGTTTCAAAAGAATACTGGCCAATAAGAATGTGAGGAAAGAACATTATTCCTAAAGCAATGACGAGTGTTTTCATATAAATCTGGATATATTAATAGGATGTCTTTTTCTTGTGTGACTGAAAAAGACACCCATTAAAAATTATAATTCTACAGCTGCTTCAGGAGCCCGGTATATGGGATCACCAAATTTAAACACATACCTGTGATAATAATGAATGCCTCCTTCAACCGGTTCATGGCTGCCAACAAATTCCGTTAATTCGACCAGTTTATAATCTGAGGGAATTACATTTTCAACTTGTAGTTTGGTATAAATCAGGTATCTCATCATTTGCCAATAGTTATTCATATCCTGCG
Source organism: Bacteroidales bacterium (assembly GCA_047920975.1). Lineage (GTDB taxonomy): Bacteria > Bacteroidota > Bacteroidia > Bacteroidales > JAADJA01 > JAADJA01. Next base: position 5,529 of record JBLRXC010000174.1, read on the forward strand.
AATCCATACATAATTCATTGTATTCATGAAAAGGAATCCCCTGGTAATGATATTTATCGAACAAGCGGTTATAGGCAATTTGATCACCGCCCATTATAGTTATTGATGTAATCGTTGGGAATCCTACATTAACATTCTGACTGGCAATATAACTATTCATAGCGATGAATAACTGCTCTGCTGCATCTGTTTCACCTGTATGTGGATTACATCCTCCCAAAGTTTCCCCATACCACCATTCATCCCCCACTCCAAATGGACCATTGATGCCAGGTGTACCAGGGTCGGAATCGCTTCCCCCGTCCCCTGTCACAACCTGTACCCTCAGGTTCAGTTCGGTTTCGGTTTGTGAGTCCTCCTCCAGATCAACCAGTACAAGGCCTTTGTTATCGAAACTGCTGCCGTAATAAACCGTGGTAATGTCGCTTTTCATTTCATCATATTTCTGGGTAAGGTCGGCCATGTCAATCATACCGTCAGCGGTTTTGGGGATCACCAGGGTCAAGTCTTCAATCTCGTGTGCGGTGTAGAACTCATTGGGAAAGGCATGTGAGTAGTTTATTGTGGCCTCCAGAAGCCATAACGCAGAATCGGGACTGACCACCTGGCCGCTTTTATAATGTGGGTTATCCCGGTGCATCTCTATCGTATTTATAAAACCTTTAATGGCGTTGTGCACCTGTATTTCATAAGGGGTTAAATCATTTTCGTGGCTTTTTGCGGTTTGGACCTCCTCTTTTGAGCATGAATAAACCATCAGCAGCAAACCCGCTGCAAGGATCGAAATAATATAAATTGATTTTTTCATGTGTTTATAATTACGTAATATGCTATTTTTAAGTGTTTTAAAATTGTCGCAAAAACGCCAAGAAGTTAAATTTTCATGTACATGCTCTAGGCAATAGTCCTGTGTGCTTAGCGTTGAAGTCAATTTCATCTACGGGGTTTCCATACCTACAGTATGGATATTTCAACCTCCAGTAAAAAACGACCTTTGTTTTCTTATGCAACTTTCTTTTTTATTTCAACATTTATGC
>JBLRXC010000175.1:0-6546 GCA_047920975.1 Bacteroidales bacterium
CTGTGTTTTGCCTGGTTTTAATCCCATCGTTCACATTGAAGTACCTTATTTTTTGGCACCTGTACTCTGCGCTGAAAAACTTATATTTTGAAAATGCTGCAGACTAATGCATCCATTGTGCATTAACTAACATATCATTTCAGCGTCTCCTGGCAAACAATTGGATCAAATCATTGTTTAGAATGCATGCAAAGGAATCTGTATATGGTCAATTACCGTAAACTTTACTTCACTGGATTGCTGATATTTTTTACCGGGATTTTTTATGCCTGTCAAAATGAAGGTGTCCAGGAAATTCCGCAGATGGATTTCAATCAATTTGAACCATTCCTTCAAAAGGAGAATGATACGGTTTACGTGATCAACTTCTGGGCAACCTGGTGCAAACCATGTCTCAGCGAGCTACCCGATTTTGAGCGTATCCGTGATGAATATTCTGACCAGAAAGTTGAAATCATTCTGGTCAGCCTTGATTTTCCAAATCAATATGAGGACGTACTTGTTCCTTTTGTTTCGGAAAGAAATCTCCGATCCAAAGTCATACACCTGACTGATGTGGATGCCAACAAATGGATCGGAAACGTAAGTGAATACTGGTCAGGTGCTATTCCTGCCACGCTTATATATAAAGCCGAGGACCGGTCATTTCATGAATCGGTCATGACTTATGAGCAACTTAAATCTATTGTTGAAACTAAACTATAACACAAATGAAAAGTAAATTGGTTTTATTGATTGTGATGCTGTTCAGCATTGCTGTTTTTGCAGATGGATACCAGGTAGGAGACAAAGCTATGGGTTTTACACTCAGGAATGTTGACGGTAAAATGGTCTCGACCTCAGATTATGCTGATGCAAAAGGGTTTGTGGTGATCTTTACCTGTAATCATTGCCCCTTCTCCATAGCCTATGAAGATAGGATTATTGCACTGGATAAAAAATACAAAGAACTGGGATATCCTGTAATTGCCATCAACCCCAATGATCCTGAAGTCCAGCCTGAGGATTCTTTTGATAAAATGGTTGTTCGTGCCCGTGAAAAGGGTTTTACATTCCCTTATCTTATCGATGAGGGACAAAATGTATACCCGGTTTATGGGGCCACAAGAACACCACATGTCTTTATACTCAGTAAGGAAGGCGAAGATATGATTGTGAAGTATATTGGGGCCATTGATAACAACCATTCAGATCCCGGACAAGTTACAGAAAAGTATCTGGAAGATGCGATCAATGCCGTGATGAGGGGTGAAGCTCCCGCACCTGATTTTACCCGTGCGATTGGCTGCACCATCAAAAAGAAATAGGAATTGCAGAAATAAAAAAAAATATGGCCTTCATTTGCAGAGGCCATTTTTTTTTATCGTTTGGCAGATTGGAGGATTATACAAGCCCGGATTGTGCTTCAAAAGAGATCAGTTTATAATCATTGTTTCTCTTCAAATAATTTCTGATAATCTGTTTTGAGTCGTGATGGTCGGGGTAAGATTGAATGTGCTCTTTCATGGCTTCACTTGAAAAATTTTCATGCAAAGTCATTTCAACATATCCGAATCCCAGGAATTTACCGTGCTCAACCACCACAACAGATTGTTCATCACCGTTTCTTCCTTCCCCAAAGATCATAAAACTATCGTGATCATGCCGATAAGGGGCCGTTGCCTGTAAAACACGCTGGTTATATGGCTCAGGTGGTTCTTCAGCAATACAGGCTCCATTGCATTGGTGTGTATGGTATTGGAAGCAGGCGCCTTTGGTTTCATAAAGACCACAGAGTTTCTGACACAACTGAAATGCTTCAGCCAGAGCAAACAAATGATTTTTTGCAGACAAAGCTGACGAGAAGGAGGTTAAAGGCAACTGATCATCTCTGTTTTTTATTACTTTCAAGTGAAGATAGCCCTGATCATCCTGCTGGCAATACAATCCCCATTGATAGCTTGTTCTGCGGAGTGCGTGGTTGAAACGGGGTGCATATTTTTTTATTTCATTCGATTCAAGCAACAGGGCAATCAGTTCGTTACCAGTCAGTTCGTAACTGATATCTGCTATCTGGTCACGCATTTCAACAGCCCGTTTTGTTCCGTTAGCGCTTAAATGAGACATGACCCGGTCATGGATATTTTTACTTTTTCCGATATAAATGATCTCCCCATCGTTGTCATGAAAATAATAGACACCAGGTTCTGTGGGCAATCCTTCGATCTTCTTCCTGCTTAGGTTTGTGTTTAGTCCCCTGAAAGAATAGTCATGCATATTTGCCTGAACCTTCATAAGCAGTTCAAAAAGCTTCAAGGTGGCTTGTGCATCACCAAAAGCCCTGTGTCTGTGAGGGTTCTCAATGGAAAGTTCCTGGCAGAGTTTCCCGAGTGAATAGCTTCTGCGGCCGGGGATAAGTTTTCTGCTCATTTTACATGTGCACAAAAGCTTTCGCCTGAAATCGTATCCGAACTCACTGAATTCCTTTCGGATAAATCCATAGTCGAAGTTGACATTGTGGCCAACGAGTGTCGTACCCTCGGTCATCTCAACGATCTGCCTTGCGATGTCACAGAATCTGGGCGCTTCTTTCACCATTTTATTGTTGATTCCGGTAAGCTGGGTGATCCGGTAAGGGATGGGAACTTCCGGGTTCAGCAGTGTGCTGTACTGATCAACTACCCTGACGCCATCATACACCAGCAGTGCAATTTCAGTTATTTTCTCCCGCCTTGCATTTAAACCTGTGGTTTCGATGTCAATGATTGAATACATGATTCCTGAACTTAAAAAGAAGTACCGATGATTCGCTTCCAATGGGCAAAAATTCGCGACCTATTTCGATCTTTTCCCTGTCAATATTCCATGCCGGGGTGATATACCAGGTGTCTTCTTTTTTTTCGGTGGTGGTTTTTATTATTTCATCCCTTGCGATGGAAAGATAGTAGCTGAACCGGTATGAAGTGAGTCTTCTTCCATAATAGCCGGTGGCCTCCTTATCCGGATCCCACCAGTAATAAAGTTCTTCTCCGGAAGTTTGTCCAGCAATTGAATACGCCAGGTCTCTTGATTCAACACCCTTCGACTCATACACCCTAACCGGCAGAATGATCAGATCAAATCCAATCCGGAAAACCAGAATTCCAATGACAAACCAATATATCCTCAAAGATTTTTGTCTCCAGTAGAGTCCGGTCACCAGTCCGAGAGCAACGAAAAGGCAAGCAGAAATCATGAGGCTATTTGAAATTGCTGGTAAAACTAAAAAGAGAGGAGTGAGGCTCGACAGGGTAGCCAGTATAAGTGCGGTTCCCAAAACAATCTCTGTCAATTTTGACAAGTATGTACGGTTATTCTTAGCTTCAAGGTAGAAGAAACCCACCACTGCAAAGAATAGAGGCATCAACATCAGAATATACCTGGGGTAGACTTCAGGAGAAGTCCAGTAAACAATAATGTTGAAGATAAATACCAACGAGATGTACCAGAGAAAATGATTTCTTCTGATCCTTTTCATAACTTCTTTTCTAAATAAAAAAACGATCATCAGCGACCATGGAAGGAAGTGGTAGATCATCTCGAATGGAAAGGTAAACATGTGTATTACGGTATTCCAAATTCCGAATCTGAGTGCGGTTCTCCTCGTGGTCTCTCCGAACATTACGCTGAGCATCTCTTCGGGTGCTACCTGGTTGCGCCAAAAGTAGAGGATGTAATATGAACTAATAATCAAAATAAACAGAAATATTCCAAAAAAATGTCTCCAATCGAACAAAAGTCTGAACTTCTTTTGGCTGATGAAAAGAACCAGGAGTGTAATACCGAGAAAAACGACAGATGGCAGCCCTTTCAGCAAAAATGAAAACCCCGTCAGTATATAAGCAATCACGAACAATTTCAGGAGGTTTCCCTGGTTGAATGCTTTATAGATCAGAATAAAGAGTGAGTAGGTGAGGAGTGAAAAGGTAAGGTCTATGAGCCCAACGAGGGATTCATAGATGATGATCCTGCCGCAGGTGAGAAACATCAGCGCACTGATCACTGCCAGTTCTCCACCCAGTTCTCTTCGGTAAAGAATAAATATTGCAAGTGTCAGCAGGAAGAGGGAGACAACCATAGGCATCCGGGCAGCAAATTCACTGTATTCTCCAAATAGTTTGAATGAAAAAACAACCAGCCAGTTATACAGGGGTGGCTTCCTCAGGTAAATCTCTCCTCCTTCTGTAGGTGTGACGAAGTCACCCGACTTGATCATCTCAAACGCTACCAGGGCTCTGGTGGCTTCATCATCAATAAATGTCTGATCCCCAAGATTGATCAGAAACGCAGGAAGGGCAAGGATGAGTGCCAGTGCAAGAAACAGGAACGGATATTGGTTTGGTTTGATTTTCATTGACAGAAATAAGGTTAATTCTTCATTCAGGGTTTATAATAAGACCTGTACCACGCAATAAACTTTCTGATGCCTTCACGTAAAGGTGTTTTGGGTTTGAATCCAATTCTTTTTTCTAAAAGATACATGTCTGCAAATGTTCTTGAAACATCTCCTGGTTGTCCGGGCATCATTATTTTTATGGCCTTTCTGCCTGCCTCTTCCTCAATGATGCTGATAAACTCCATCAGATGGACAGGAGAGGAGTTTCCGATATTGAATATCTCATATGGAGGGTTGACGACAGGAGGAGCAGATACAATTTTTTCAATCCCTTCAGTAATGTCATCAATGTAGGTGAAATCTCTGTATTGCTCTCCATTGTTAAACACACCGATCTCTTTTCCTTCAAAGATTGCTTTTACAAATTTGAAATAGGCCATATCGGGCCGGCCATAGGGGCCATATACGGTAAAAAAACGCAGCGCTGTGACCGGGAGGTTGTACAGGTGACTGTATGTATAAGCCATCAACTCCCCTGACTTTTTGGTCGCAGCGTAAAGACTGATCGGATGGTCAACACTGTCGGACTCAGAAAATGGAACTTTTTCAGCATTGCCATATACACTCGAACTGCTTGCAAAAACAAGATGTTTAATTTCATGATGCCTGCATCCTTCCAACACAGTAATCAATCCATTGATATTGCTGTCAATGAATGAGAAGGGGTTTTTAATGCTTTCTCTGACACCCGGCTGGGCTGCGAGATGGATCACGCAATCAAACTGTTCATTTTCAAACAAGAGATTGATTTGCTCACGGTCGGCAAGGTCTTGTTTCAGAAACCGGTAGTTTTGAAAGACAGTGCTTTGAACGATCTCCCTGTCACGAATAGCGGAGGGATCAATCCCACAGTCACTCAACCTTGACAGTTTCAACCCGACATCATAATATGCCATCATCGAATCCAGACCAAAAACTGTGTACCCATGTGCGAGCAATCTTTTTGCTGTATGAAATCCAATAAATCCGGCAGCTCCCGTGAGCAATACTTTTTTCATCCTTTGAAATGTGGGCATAAAAGTACAACTTTCAGCACTTAAAAGCGAAAACCAAAAGATTGTTTTCATTACTTTGCAAACCAATTAAAAAGCCTTTGATGGAAAAATTATCGCTTGTTGTTTCCGTATACAATGAAGCTGACAATGTGATCCCACTCTATGAAAAGATCATCATGGCGCTCGAAAATGATGATTTTGAGTTGATCTTTGTAGATGACGGTTCAAACGATTCAACTGTCGCAAACATCTGTTCTATTTCAGATGACAGGGTAAAACTGATTCAGTTCAAGAAGAATTACGGCCAGAGCTCTGCTTTACTGGCTGGTTTTGATGCAGCCGTGGGAGATTACATCATCACACTGGATGGGGATTTACAAAACGATCCGGAGGATATCCCGATGATGGTTCAGTCCCTGAAGGCGGGAGATTATGATCTCGTTACCGGCATCAGGGAGAACCGGCAGGATGATCTGTTTATCCGGAAGATACCCTCCATCATTGCCAACCGGATCATCCGGAGAGCGTCCGGTGTGAAGATCAAAGATAACGGCTGCGCACTGAAAGTTTTCAGGGCAGATCTTGCCAAGAACCTTGGGTTGTATGGCGAACTCCACAGGCTGATCTCTGTCCTTGCTGCTCTGGAGGGTGCAAAAATCCACCAGGTGCCTGTGAAACACCATCCCAGGATACACGGACAATCAAAATATGGTTTATCCAGGACCATCAAGGTCATGAGTGATCTAACGCTACTGATGTTTTTTAAAAGATACATACAGCGGCCGATGCACTTTTTCGGCTCCTGGGGACTGGTTATTTTTGGCATTGGGGTGCTGATCAACATTTATCTTTTTGCACTCAAACTCTTCGGGCACGACATCTGGGGCAAGCCACTTCTTCTGCTGGGCGTGCTGTTGGTGTTAGCAGGCTTTCAACTGATCACCATCGGTATCATCACCGAAATCCTGATGCGCATCTATTTTGAATCGCAGCAGAAGCGGCCGTTTTCGATAAGGCAAGTTTATGTCGGAGGGAAAAAGCTGGGTATTAACCAGTGATCAATCCTCTTTCAGAAATCCTGTTAGCAATTACGACCTGGATTGCTTCGGTCGTTCCTCCCTGAAAACCATTGTTTTA
>JBLRXC010000176.1:0-6534 GCA_047920975.1 Bacteroidales bacterium
CGTTGTTATTGCTTACTTATTGGGTGCTATTCCCACTTCGGTGTGGATTGGAAAAATGTTTTACCGCATCGATGTCCGGGATCATGGCAGCGGTAATGCAGGAGCTACTAATACTATTCGCGTTCTGGGGTACAAAGCAGGCGTTCCTGTCCTGATATTTGATGTTCTGAAGGGGTGGCTGGCTGTGTATAGCGCTAACTTTTACCCATACACCTGGGAAGCTCCCGGGTTCACTGAATTCAGGATTACCCTTGCTTTAGCAGCGGTTATTGGCCATGTATACCCTATCTATGTGGGCTTCAGGGGAGGAAAGGGTATTGCAACACTCCTTGGAGTCGGATTTGGTCTGTTTCCGGTAGCAGCCCTTATCGCTTTAGGCGTTTTTTTGATAGTGGTTGCAGCAACTAAATATGTTTCCCTTGGGTCAATGATTGCTGCTGTTACCTTTCCGTTTACTGAACTGGTCGTTTTGGGTCACCATGATTCAATCCCTGTTGTGATCCTCTCTTTTATCATTGCCATATTCGTTCCTCTTACGCACAGGAAGAATATTGCACGTTTGATCCGGGGTGAAGAATCAAAACTTTCCTTCAGAAAGAAATCATAATTTTTAATCCAACTGATTTGCTGGACTATTATCTTTCCGATTTCGGATAATGCAATATTATTGCCGGATCACCATATTTGTGTAAGTGGCAGAAATACAAGATATTATATTCAAATCAGGTTGGCTTTTTCTTTGAACCGCCCGGTATATTGAGTTGTAACTATCAGCAAAACAGGAATTTGTGCAATTTGGTATAAACATTGACATTCCCTCTTAGAGAATTAAAAAGATTGGTGTTTCGAACCCGTGGCCGGGTTCTGAACAAAAATGAAAAATCTAAGAAATGCTGACTTCAACGATTAAGAATAAGCTTGTCCTTTATTTTGTATTATTTTCATTTATAGCTTGTTATGGTCAAAGTTCAGGGCTAACGGAAGCGGATGTCATTAAAAAGGCACAATCCCTTTTTGATAAGAATGACTACCAGGAAGCGATGCCTCTTTTTGCACAATTGGTGAGTGTTCATCCTGCGAATCCGGAGTACAATTACAAATTCGGAGTGTGTGCGCTGTTTGGTGACAGGAGTGACCGGAGGCGCCCCATCCGCTATTTGAACAATGCATTGAAAGCAATGGGAGATGATCCGGGATTGAATTACCATCTGGGACTGGCTTATTACCAAAATCAGGAGTTTAACAATGCCATGCGGTTCTTTAACCTCTACCTTGGAAAATTAGGGCCAAATTCACCGGAGCGGCCCCCGATCCTTGAGAAAATCAATGCATGCCTCAATGGATTAATCCTTGAGCATACCAATGTGATAGATGAGATCATTTCTAAATCAGAGTTTAAAACTGATAACTTTCACAGGGCATACCGTGCTGATGAGTTTGATGGAATGCTTGTGCTGAAGCCAGAAAATTTAATAACCTCGTACGAGAAAAAAACAGGACAAAACAGCTTTGTCTTCATCAATGAACCAAGGGATGTTCTTTACTTTTCTGGTTATGAGGCCAATTCAACCCAAAAGGACATTTTTAGGGTCACATTGAATGAAAAGGGAGAGTGGGGAAAACCCGAAAAACTTCCTGATATTATCAATACAAATTATGATGAAGATTATCCGATTGTGGTAAATCATGGCAACACCTTATATTTTAGCTCTAAAGGCCACAATTCTATCGGAGGTTTTGATATTTTCAAATCAACCCTTGATCCTGAAACCAATACTTTTTCCACCCCTGAAAATTTAGGTGTGGGTATCAACTCAATATTTGATGATATTCTGTTTATTCCTGATAAAACCGGAAAATATGCGTGGTTTACTACCGATCGTGATAATCTGAACAATACATTGAATGTTTACAGAATCCGGTTGAATGATAAGTATGCGGACAACCAACAACTCATGGCCGTGAATTTAAATCCTGACCAGAGTATACAAAATGAGAAACCTTCAGATATTGCAGTGTCCAAAAAAGAAGAGGAAATTAAGCCAACCGGTTCAAGGCAGATTGCTCAGACATCTGATCCAGAACTTACCCCTGCTGAGAGAGCTGCCAGATTGAAAACAGAAAGAGACATGGTGAACAAGTTATCTGATACCTCTTACATGTGGGTTACCCACACCAGGAATCAGATCAGGGATATTGGCAACAGGCGCGACAGGGCCAATAACGTGACAGAGAGCAAGCGTGAAGCTGCCAAAATCCTCGAGGTCAGGTTTGAAGAGTTATTGACTGCTATGGGAAATACAACTTCACCGGTTGAATTTGAAAAGCTGCTGGAGAATGCGATCAATCTTAAGAAAGAAATATACCAATACCGAATGCGTGCAGACCAGGCAAACCTGATTGCATGGAACCTGGGTAAGCAACTCAGGATAAAAAATGAAGAATTTGAAAAATTTAAAACCGGAGCTGGAAAAGTTCAAACAAATTCGATGAGTGGAAAAGTAGAGGATACAAAGATTGCATTTCTCGAACTAAAATCTGCCTTTAATCTGGCTGATACATTGACAGACGATACACATCAACTGATGAGCATTTCTAGTGACGAGATAACTTATGAAATACCGGCTGCAGAGTTAGCTTTTGCTTCTGACCTGAGAAAAGGATTTGAGACCAACTCTCTGTTAGCTCAAACCCGTGCAGATCAATCACTACAAAAGGCAGAAGATATTCCTATTGTTATAGTTGACAGGAGAACCCAAAATGTTCAGCCGCGAGAAGTTTTAAATAAATCCATCACTCCGGTTCCTCAGGTTGAAAAAGTGGTAGTCGATCCGAAAGAAATGGTGATGGCTCTGCCGGATAAAGACCAGCCAGAAATCAGGTTTGGGATAGATGCCATTAAGCCTGTAAAACAAGTTACCCCGGTAGAATCAGGAGTTTTTGTGTTCAATCCTGTTGTTGAGGAAAAAGAGCTTGTGATCAATCTTGAGCCTGTTTCGCCATATGTTTATCCAGTTGTGGAGCAGGTGTGGGCCAATGTATCAAGTATAGCATATTCCCCGGAGGATGACCATGTATCAATAAATTTCGTCAGCGATATGATTGAACCTGCTGCACTCGTCTTGGCTGTTGTTCCTCCGGATTATCAAATGGTTCAGGTTGATGAACTTCCAGTCATTACTTATGAAGCAGATGCGATTCAGGCAGAACCATTGGTTGCAGCCATAGATTACGACAGGAATCAGGATAGCCCGGTTATTCCTGAAGAAGAGGTAACCATCACAATGCAAGCGGAGGCGCTAAGGATGCTTGAGGTTATAAAGCAGGTAAATTTTGATGAAAATTCCTACATGCTTTCTATGAACATTGAGGATGAAGTCGAAATAGCCGCAGAATCAGAAGTATTTCAGGCATATGAAATTGTTCAGCCCGTTGAGGTCAACCTATTTGCCTTCAATCTGCCGATCGGTGAGTCGGATATTCACATTGTGATTGAACCGGAAGAGATTGTTGGCATAAATGCCATAAATGCGGTTCAGGTCATCGATATCCCTGAAGGATTAAAAAAGGGACTGACTTTTCAAATAGAAGAGCCTCAGGTATCCACAGATGAAGAGCCGGTTAATGCTGTTGCTCTTGTACACGAAATCCATGCTTCTGCGATGACCGGCCTGCATCTGGAAGACGAGGGTATTCAGTTATCAGCCATCCCGGAAATAATCATTGAACTTCCGGTTGTGTCGACAGTAGAAGTGAACCGGTTGGCTTACAACGGAATCAGTCTGGTTGAGGATAATATTTATATCCGGCTTGAAAAGGAACCTGTCATAACGCAGGATATGGTTGAACCGGTTCATATTTCAATGACTCCTAACCGCCTGGCGGTTATTCCCGGTGATGATATCGAAATCAGGATTGAAGCAGATCCTGTAGCGGAAATATTTGCTGCGAAGCAAATTGTGGAGATTCCGGTAGCATTCAGAGATCCTATTCATGCTGCAATCGACAACGACTACATGGAAATAAACTTCCTGATGGACCAACCTGAGTTCACCGACGGACAATTCGCCCGATTCGCTGAAACGGATGAACCTATCAGCAATTTGGATTCAATTTCAGGGTATCAGGCAATCCATCCTGAAACGTTGTTCCTGAGGGAATCTGTTTCAATAGCGAAGGACATTGAAACGAGCAGAACAGATATGGAATTGATTAAAATTGCCCTTACTGATCCCGACAATCTTGAATATGAGGAGTTGCTGTATGCTGCCAGTCTTGCAACGAACCCTGATGATAAGATCAGGATTTATAACGCTGCATTTATACATATTGACCGGGACTGGAGAGCTTTCAACAATGCCGGGGTAACATCCCTTGGCTTGCATAATCTGGATCAGGCTGAATGTTTGTTGTATCAGGCTTCACTGATTTCTGATGAAAATGGTAAAATTCGCAACAACATGGGTATTTTGGCATGTCTGAAGAATGATTACCTGTCAGCCGGAAACCATTTCACTGCCGCTGGTCAATTGGGAGTTAATGCTGACTATAATTTGAAGGTGCTTCAAAATTTTTCAAAAACCACACCGGTCAATCCTGATGAATTGCGCAAGGAGATTGGGGAACATAGGTATAAACTTGATTTAAGAAGAAGTGATCAGTAGCACATAGACTTTTCTGCCCAATTGCTTTTCAGGAATAGCAGGGATATATATTTTTACGATTATTAAAGTAGATTATCTGGAATGTCCATATTCTGACCCTGTTGATTGATGTTGCCATCAGCTGTTAGGCTTGCCAGATCACCATTGCAGGAATATGAAAAGGTTGATCCATTGAATAATTTTCTCAATTTAAATGTCACGAAGGGAACTTGAACCTGGTAACAGCAATCTACTTCTCTAACTGCTTCCTGGTGTCAACGTTTCATAACCATGAACCCAGCCTGAACTGACAGTCCCTCTGAATTTTTTTAATATTCATTACCCGCGTGCCAGAGCCGGAAATCTCAGCCTGGCGAGGTAAAATGCTCCAAAAAAAATCGTTGAATAAAACAGATCACCCAGTATACCATTGTAAAGGAAAGGAAGACCAGCAGTATAGGATTGCATGAGTCCTGCGATATTTTGAGGATAGAAAGGGCTTCCGATCCAGACAGCAAAGTTTGTTAACATAAAAAACAACACAGATGAAATCAGAGATGCTATGATAACAGTGCTGCCTTTGATCCTGCTTTTTAATAACATCCCTATACCTACCACAATCGCAAAGCTGATGTAAACGGCTATCATCCATTGATGAAATCCAAGAAAAACATCGCTCAACAAAAGGGCTGCCATTGGAATAAGGAAAGCAAGGTGTTTTCTATGGAGATATGCACCACCGAATAGAGCCATCGCGGCGATGGGAGTGAAGTTGGGCCAATGGGGAATCAAACGCATGATGGCGCCAAAGCCAATGACAGAGAGGATGAAAATAATCCTTGGATTAATCTTATGATCGTTCATATTTGTGTTGAATTATAAGAGACAAAAGTAACAAAAATCGTTTTTCATACCGAATAAACAAGCCTGCTGTTAAAAATGTTTGCAAAGCAGCAGAAAACAATCATTTTACCACGAAGGAAATCCTCCGGAACTATCATTTGTATTGTTAAACAATTCTTTCATTTGCATTTTCATCAAATGCCTGAAGGTTATAGAGATTTCTGTAAATGCCATTAAACCGTAGCAGTTCCTGGTGTGTGCCACGCTCTACGAGTTCACCCTTTTGAAGTACAAGTATTTCATCGGCATGAACGATTGTTGAGAGCCTGTGCGCGATCACAACTGAAGTCCGGTTTGAGATCACTTTGGCCAGGGCATCCTGGACAAGTCTCTCGGATTCGGTATCCAACGAGGAGGTCGCTTCATCAAGAATAAGAATGGGCGGATTTTGCAACACAGCCCTTGCAATACTCAACCTTTGCCGTTGACCCCCTGAAAGTCTTGATCCACGGTCTCCAATCACTGTTTGATAACCTTGTTCCATCTCTATAATGAAATCGTGGGCGTTAGCAATTTTTGCTGCATGAATTACATCGTCATCACGAATCCCTTTTTTGCCAAAGGCAATGTTGTTAAAAACAGTATCGTTGAAAAGGATTGGTTCTTGCGTAACGATACCCATCAACCCACGCAGATCATCTATCCTGAGATCTGTGACCGGATGCCCGTCAACCAAGATATCCCCTTCAGTAGCATCGTAAAACCTGGGTAACAGATCCACAAAGGTTGATTTTCCTCCGCCGGATGGTCCGACCAGGGCAATTATTTTACCTTTGGCAATTGTGCAATTGATATTTTTAAGCACATAATCGGCCTGGTATTTAAAGGAGACATTCCTGTATACAATCTCTTTGTTAAACTCCTTGACCGGAACAGCGTCTGTTTTTTCGACGATCAATTCTTCTGCATCCAGAATTTCAAAAATTCTTTCGGCAGAAGCAAGTCCTTTTTGGATATTATAAAACCCTGTGGCAAAAGATTTAGCAGG
>JBLRXC010000177.1:0-6365 GCA_047920975.1 Bacteroidales bacterium
CATCCCGCCTTCTTACGGCTATGTTACCGGCGTACTCACCAAATTTGATGCGGATATGAATGTTCAATGGCAGCACTGCTACGGAGGAAATAACCACGATGCAATATCCGGCATACTTGAGCTTGATAACGGATATGTTTTTGTTGGCGGAACTGCATCAACCAATATGCCTGGTCACAAAGGAGATTATGATGTTTGGGTTGTCAGAATTGATTTCGACGGAAACATTATCTGGCAAAAAGTTTATGGCGGTTCAAGAGGTGAAGGAGGGGAAAACATTTTTGCAACTGATGATAACGGATTTATTGTAGTTGGAAATACTTATTCCAATAACGGAGATGTTTCGGGCAATCATTCAATGAGTGAGTATTATCCCGATATATGGATGTTTAAAATCAACAGTGTTGGGGAACTACAATGGCAGCAGTGCTTTGGAGGTGGAGGAAGAGAAGAAATTTACAAGGGTGTGGTAAGAAAAAGCGACAACAACTTTGTTATAGCCGCCACAACAGAATATGGCCCCTCGTATGATGTGGGCTGTACGCCCTACGGCGGTAATGTTGTGGACAGGGATTTCTGGGTGTTTGAAATACTGAAGGATGATACGGTAAATATTGTCACTGCACAGGTAGAGGCTGAAAAAGTGAGGGTTTATCCCAATCCGGCAAAGGACTACGTACAGTTTGAAGTTCAAAGTTCGAAGTTTGAAGTTGGTGAATTGCGGTTGTTTGATGTTTTTGGCAGGCAGGTGGCCAGGTGGGAAATTACTTCGGAACAAACTAATTTGGATGTGAGCAAGCTGCCGGGTGGGGTTTATTTTTACAGGATTTACCCCGTCTTTTCGGGGCTGGGGGTGGGTGAGGTGGTTTATTCAGGTAAAATACTAATTCAAAGGTAAAATAAGATGCTGTGGCAAAGGATTTTCAAAAAACAGGGCAAGCAGATTTTGGATACCCGCAATGTAAAAAGCGGAAATTATTTCTTTAAAATAGAATCGTACGGTTTTACAAAAACCGGTAAATTTGTTATTATCAAATAGTAAAAATTAGTTAAGGAATGTGTGTGGTGGGGTATGTGGTTTTAATGCCCTTATACTCCATCACACCATTCCTACAAAAAACAATGGTGATGATACGGTTTTCTTTAATAGCCCTTCTCTGTCTCCTGCAAGTTGCGGTATTTCCGCAATACATGCAGATCAACTGGCAGAATTGCCTGAAAATGGCTGATAGCGACCATACCCGTGATATTACAATAGCCGGAGATGGATATATGATAACCGGCTATACGGATATTACCTCTCAAATGGCCATGCTGTTCAGAACAGACAATGAGGGAAGCCTGATATGGGAAAAGTCGTATGGAGGATCAGAAGGCGACGGTGCATATGCTGTTTTCCCAACGTTAGACGGGAATTATTATATAGTTGGAGGAGCTGTTTCCACGGATGGCGATATCACTTTTAACCCATATCCTAACAGTGTAAGTTATTGGATATTAAAAATTGATTCTGATGGAAATAAGTTATGGGATAAGGTGTATGGAGGCAATGGTAAGGATGAGGTTTTCGATGCAATACCCACCTCTGACGGTGGTTTAGCCGTCATCGGTTACACCACCTCATCCGACGGAGATGTATCGGCCTATTATGGGGGATGGGATTCGTGGCTGCTTAAGCTCGATAGCGCCGGCAACAAGATGTGGGATTTTACCTATGGGACCAGTTTGATTGAACTGGGCGAAGCGGTGATCGAGACAAGCGACGGGGGCTTCCTGGCAGGAGGTACCGGGCGGCTTAATGTTGGAGGCAACATTGACTGCAACCCCTTTAGCTGGTATGCCATGGCACTGCTCTTTAAGCTGGATGCCAATGGCAACCTTGAATGGCAACAATGCTATGGCGGTAGCTGGGACGACGGCATTCAAACACTGCTTGAGGTTTCCAACGGATATATCCTGGGCGGTTTTACTGACTCTGATGATGGGGACATGACCGGATGCGGGTATCACTTGGGGTATTTCCCGGGTATTTCTGGAACCCGTACCAGTGATATCTGGCTTGCCAAAGCCGACTTTTTTGGCAACCTCATCTGGCAGACCTGCCTGGGAGGGACAAAGATGGACTTCGTAAAAAGAATATTTGAAACCGCCGATGGCAGTTTGTTGTTATTTGGCCATACATCATCTCATGATGGCGATGTTGTTGGCAACCATTCTTACAATGATCTGGCCTATCGCGATATATGGGTAGTTAAAGTCAATAGCGAAGGTGAGTTGTTGTGGCAGCAGTGTATCGGCTCTACCTGGCGAAACGATATTGCCGATGTTGTGCGGACAGGTGATAACACTTATGTAGTGGCATCACGAACCACAAGTGCTGCTGACGGCGATCTCACATGCACCTTTTCGCCATTCACATTCACCTGGGTTTTTGAGGTGGAGGATATCACCACCGGGATGAATGAAATACCGGGTGAGGTTGAAGTATTGAAGGTTTATCCAAATCCGGCCAATAAGCAGCTTTGGGTATCTATTCCTGATAACGTTTCATTGGCCGGCGCAATTGCCGAGTTGATTGGTTTTGACGGCAGGAAAAGCATTCTCATTCATCCGGATTCCCACACCTTCAAAATCGAAACGGGCTATTTACCATCAGGCCCCTACCTGCTCCGGTTACAAGCCGGTGAGAGAGTCTTGACTGCAATGGTGGTATTAAAGAAACATTGAAACAGCTATGCAAATCTTTTATTTTAATATTCATTTTCTTAACTCATTTGAATGAAATGAACACCTAAATACAAGTGTAAACAAAAAATAATAAGGTTATGAAATGCCCATAAGAAAGATAATCTTACCAAATGATATGTTTATTTATGGGCATTCCATCTGACCGATTTAATAAAAATAAAATAATAAACAGATGAAAACATTCAAATCTACCGCGCTGCTTTTGATTTCCATTTTCCTGTTGCAGGCAGGAAATTCCATTTCCCAGGAATTTGCTCCCGTTGGGGCGGTCTGGCATTATACAAAACATATCCTCCCGCCAAAAGGAGTTGTTTATGAAAAAAACTTTATGACTGTGGAATGTACCGGCGACACATTGATCAATGGAAAACTCTGCTCGGTTCTGCTCAAGAGCGATCACACCACCTGTTCCGACATGGAGGAGCTATCATTCATATATGAAGAGAACAAAAGGGTTTACTGGTATGTACCGCTGCTTGACGAATTCACCCTGTTATACGACTTCAACCTGGAGGCGGGAGATTCGTGGGAGGTGATCTCAACAATCGAAAACACCGATACCTGCTTAAGGTTGATCACGGTAGATTCGGTCAGTTTTATCAGTGTGAACGACGAAACCCTAAAGGTGATGCACGTGAAAGGGGCATGGATGGAATTCTTCGGAACCATCACCGAGCGTTTCGGCCATTCGGAGTATATGTTTCCCTGGCCATACGGCTGCTTGATCGGCGATACGCTGGCCGTTGACTGCCTGGGTAATCTGATAACGGAATTGCGGTGCTATGAAGATGACAGTTTTGGCTTTTACCAGCGCTGGGATTCAATTGATTGTGATGCTGTGTTCCCGGTCGGATTACAGGAATTTGAAACACACGGCAGCCGGATCAAAGTTTATCCTACAATAAGCAATGGACACCTCACCGTTGAAATGGCCGATCCTCTGCCATTTGATTACCGGATCATCTCAATTACCGGTGTAGTTATCAGGCAAGAAAAGATTGATAATCCTGGACAAACTATCGTTCTGGATGTTCAAAACCTTACTTCAGGAATGTACCTGTTGGAGATGGATTCAAGTGTAGAAAGAAAGACTGTCAGGTTTTTCAGGCGATGAGAATTTCACTGTGCTTTCAGCAGGAATAGTATTTTGAAATTGTTTTAATTTAAACATCTCCAGCCTTACACCAAGTGCAAGGTAAGAAATGTAAAAGTAATAATTGAAACGGAAAAGGATTCAGCAAATATATTGACCCATAAGAATCTATGCCCGAATACTTTAACAACTGGTTTTCAGTTCAAAAACAATGAGTTAATAATAATAGTATCCGTTCAGGATAATGATAACAAGTTCATTCGGGTGATCTTATAAATAATTGTGAAATAATTCAATACATTCGATCACGGTGTGATTTTTAAAAAGAGAGCGAAGCATGTGTAATTAACTATACTCCATCCAATCTAAGGCATTTCAGATCACACGCCTGATCAGCCGGAGGTTATGGGTGTACAAGCCTTTTTCCTGATGGTAAATGCCATGAGTATCCACCGGATCAATCCTGACTTCCCCTGAAGCGTGCAGTATCCGGTGGTTTTCGACCAGGATCCCAACATGAACAATCCGGCCTTCGTCATTGTCAAAAAACAACAGGTCGCCGGGCGCTGCTTCCTCCAGGAAACTGATCAGGATGCCCTGCTCTGCCTGCTGCCTGGCATCTCTCTTTAATGCAATACCGGCCATTTTAAAAGCGATCTGCACCAGACCGGAACAATCGATACCAAAAGGGCTTCTGCCTCCCCACAAGTAAGGTGCATTGAGGAACAGGCGGGCATGTGATATGACAGATAATGGCAATGGTTGATCTCCGGCTTTCAGTAAATTACCGGAATAGCTGTATTTTAAACCGTGTATCTCAAAGCCGGTTATTTTAATACCCCGTATTGAGCTGCCGGGCATAACCTTGTAAGACCTTCCTTCAGTAAGGCTAAAAACTTTATTGATCAATCCTGGTGTAATGCCCTCCGTGAGACTTTTCAACCGGCTAAACTCATGGACATTAAACATGTGTATCTGTTTCCGGTCAATCCAGCCTTCATAACCATCAAAATCGGAAGTAATATTTAACCAGCTGTCGTTAACACCCGTGATGGTAACAAGGTCACCGAAGAGAAGCTGATTCACCATTTCCGACTTGTCGGAAGGTTCTTTTCTAACAGGTATTATGCTCAGAAGGCAGATTCCAAAATTCATAACTGCAATTTCGTGTCAAATTTAAGGATTATATCGATCCGGTGACCGGTTCTAAAACGTGAATGTTCCGGTTTTATCCCCTCTGCGGCAATAAAAGATCAGATGTGGCAGTTTTAACACATTGAAATTCTATCTTTGCAGGTCAATATCAGACTAAATGATTCAGCTTCTGTTTAAATGTATGAAGGTTGGGCTAATGTTTATCTTCATTGCCTTTTTTTTATTGATTTCGTGTCGAAAAGATGATGATTTCGGAACATCTCCGACGCTGAAGCTGAGTTTTTCGAACGACACCATCATCTTTGATACCGTCTTCACGACGATCGGAAGCACAACCCGGTATTTAAAGGTATACAACCGCAACAATGAGCGGGTCAATATTTCAAATATCCGGCTTGCAGGAGGCAGCAATTCAAAATTTCAGATCAACATCGACGGTACACCTTCCGTATCGGTTAACAATGTGGAGCTTGACAAGGGGGACAGTCTCTACATTTTTGTGAAAGTGACCATTGATCCAACCCTTCAGAACTCACCACTCATTGTAAAGGATTCCATTATATTTGAGACCAACGGAAACATTCAGGACGTTGACCTTGTGGCCTGGGGACAGGATGCCCATTTTTTTGTCGGAAACAAAATCATTCAGGGGTTAAGCTATCCCTATGTTATTGTTGCCGGAGAAGGAGAGACAGTCGATTGGACAGATGATAAGCCCTATGTGATCTATGGATGGGCTGTGGTTGACAGTACCGGGATCCTGAATATTGGTCCGGGTTGCAACATTCACTTTCATCAGAACTCCGGCCTTTGGGTATACAGGGGTGGCACAATCCGGGTGAATGGTTTGATTGACAGTGTAGTCACTTTTCAGGGAGACCGGCTTGAGGTTCAATACAGAGATTTACCGGGACAGTGGGACAGAATCTGGATCAACGAAGGCAGCAATGACCATGAATTCAACTATGCGGTGATCAAAAACGGATTCATTGGATTGCAGGCAGAGATTACGGGTGAGGATATGGGGAACAGACTCATTCTGAACAATACGATCATCAAAAATATGAGCCGGTGGGGATTGTTTACGGTAGCCTACAGGGTTACAGCCACGAACAGTATTTTTGCAAATTGTGCCGAAAACACGGCGTTTTTTAGTGTTGGGGGTGTGTATGATTTCAGGCACTGTACCTTTGCCAACTATTGGAATAAATCTGTCAGATTGGATCCCTCATTCACACTCAGCAACCACCTCATCGTGCAGGATGCCGGAGGGAACCTTGTCACCCTGCTCGGAAACATGAATGCTTATTTTGGTAATTGCCTGATCTATGGAAATCTGAATGAAGAGTTTTTAACCGCTAAGGTTGAC
>JBLRXC010000178.1:0-6318 GCA_047920975.1 Bacteroidales bacterium
CAGCGAGGGATCTGATTTGATCATTGTGGATATTACCTGCTACTGTAAGAATTGCATTACAGGGATTGTAATACTTATCATAAAAAGCCTTGACATCATCCATGGTAGCTTTCTCAATGTGCGAAATTTCTTTTCCTATTGTTGACCACATGTAGGGGTGTGTTGTATAAGCGAGGGGTCTCAATAAAAGCCAGACATCGCCATAAGGCTGATTAAGATATGACTGTTTGAACTCTTCAATGACAACATTTCGCTGAATATCCAGGCTTGATTCTGAAAAGGCAAGATCGAGCATCCTGTCTGATTCAAGCCAGAAAGCGAGTTCCAGATTTTGCTTCGGAATGGTCAGGTAGTAGTTGGTGAGATCATTGCTGGTAAAGGCATTGTTTTCTCCGCCGGCCATTTCAAGCGGTGTATCATATTTTGGAATGTGAACGGAGCCTCCAAACATCAGGTGTTCAAAAAGATGAGCAAAACCGGTCCGGTCAGGATCTTCATCTCTCGCACCTACATCGTACAGAATATTGACAGCGACGATAGGCGTTGACGGATCATGATGCACAATGACCCTTAAACCATTATTTAATTCAAACCGGTCAAAATTAATCATATCTGATTCTTTGCATGTAAATACATATCATCCAAAACAGGAATTCTGCAAAAATATTTCATTAGGGATGGGGCGCCAAATAAATTTTATACATTTGCCTGCAACGGAGAAAAAATATTTGATGATGAAAAGAGACACATTGGTATTTGATATCCTTCAAAAGGAAGCCGACCGTCAGCGGTATGGCATTGAATTGATTGCTTCGGAGAATTTTGTCAGCCTTCAGGTTCTGGAAGCCATGGGTTCGGTGATGACCAACAAATACGCGGAGGGTTATCCCGGCAAACGCTACTATGGTGGTTGCCAGCATGTTGATGAAACCGAGCAACTGGCCATTGACCGGTTAAAGGAGTTATTTGGGGCAGCATGGGCTAATGTTCAACCCCACTCGGGAGCACAGGCCAATATGGCGGTTTTTCTTACACTTCTGAAACCGGGAGATAAATTCATGGGGCTTGACCTTTCGCATGGTGGACATCTTTCACATGGCTCACCGGTGAACTCATCGGGTATTCTTTACAAACCCATTGCGTATGGTGTAAGCGAGGAGACAGGTACTGTTGATTATGATACAATGGAAGAAACGGCTTTGCGCGAAAAGCCAAAGCTCATTTTAGCAGGTGCTTCAGCTTATTCACGTGATTGGGATTATAAACGCATGCGCAACATTGCTGACCAGATCGGCGCTTTCCTGATGGCTGATATCGCTCATCCCGCAGGACTGATCGCTGCAGGATTGTTGAATGATCCCCTGAAATATTGTCATGTGATCACTTCCACCACGCATAAAACATTAAGAGGTCCGAGGGGAGGGATTATTATGATGGGTAAGGATTTTGACAATCCTTTTGGAAAAACAACTCCAAAAGGTGAAATAAGGAGTATGTCATCCCTGTTTGATTCTGCAGTTTTTCCCGGTATACAGGGCGGACCGCTTGAGCATGTGATCGCCTCCAAGGCTGTGGCCTTCGGCGAGGCTTTGTCTCCGGATTTCAAAACTTATATGAAACAGGTCAAAAAAAATGCAGAAGCAATGGCTCATGCTTTTATCGATAAGGGTTATCATATCATATCAGAAGGTACCGATAATCACCTGATGCTGATTGACCTAAGGAATAAATTTCCTGATATTACCGGCCGTAAAGTTGAAAACACGTTGGTTCAGGCTGATATTACCGTGAATAAAAATATGGTGCCATTCGACAGCAGGTCACCATTCCAGACCTCAGGGTTGCGTGTTGGAACTCCTGCCATTACAACCCGGGGGATGAAAGAGGAGCATATGCCTGTGATTGTGGATATGATTGATCAGGTGATCTCTGATATTGATAATGAGGAATTGATCATTAAGGTCAGAAAGCAGGTGAACGAAATGATGGCAGAGTTTGAAATGTTTGTGTGGTAACCTGGAATCTTACATAGAAAAAGCAGGGACTTCATGTCCTGCTCCTTTGGTCAGCCCGTTTGTTCTGACATCCGGGAAAACTCTCACACGTTAATTATCTGTGATTCGGATATTGAGGCGCCGGTCAGGAAAGACCCGGTTGCCATCATCAGGTTGTAAGCGTTCAGTGTCATGAAGTTGCTGTTCATCCCCTTCGAGGACCTCTTCATCCTCACTTACAATCCCTTCGCCAAGTAACATGCTGGTATAGCAAGGTCCCAGGACCGCCTTGAACTGATTTCCGGATTTGGCATGGAAACCTGTGGTGAGGATTACACTTCCACCGGCTCTGTAGGTAACATCAGTACCGATTCCGCCGGTGATGATCCGTGAAGATGTAACTGTACTGCTTGCTTCATAGAGCTGAAATCCTGTATAATTCGGATTACTGGGATCATTACCCTGTAAAAGAAAATAACTAGTGGGGCAACCAGACCATAACTGTGAAGTCCATAAGCCCCTGCCATAGGTTCCGGCCCTGATAATGCCGGTAGTGTTGTTGATCACAAGGTCAAAAACCGGCACAGTGGGAAGACCGTTCATAAATGGAACCCAGGTGCCTAAATTGTTATCCCGGTAAAAAACGCCAATGTCAGTTCCGACATAGATGCCGTCAGCGCTTCCAGTTTGATAAACTATACAGTTCATAGGGACATTGGGCAGATTGCCTGATATGTTGATCCAGTTTGCTCCGCCATCAAACGATCTGTAAACCTTATTTCCAGCACTGTAACCACCTCTTGTCATGAAAACATTTAAAGAGTTTGTAGGATTAACGGCAATGCCGGTTACTATTCCTGGTGCTGTATATGTTGTCCACGTAGCAGCAGTATCATTTGTCATACGAAAGAAAGTGTCCGTAGCTGCATAAACCCGGCCGGTATTGTTAACACCATGAGCCATAGCCGAACTACCGCTTAAACCCGTATTTGTCCAGGTCGAACCCCCGTTGGTTGATTTATAAATGCCATTGTTGTATCCCCCGTAAATAATAGAGGAATTACTTGGATTCATTACATAGGGTGTCACCCAGGATCCGGTTGACCCGGCAGGTCGAATTTTGGTGAATGAGGTGCCTCCATTCGTTGACTTTCTTATATCGCCATCATACACGCTGGCATATAATATATTGGAGTTACTGTGGTCAACCATGCAATCCATCCCGTCGCCTCCTAAAATATGTTGAAAAGAGGTACCACCAGTCCATTTGTTGGAACCATTGTCCTGTGTTCCTCCAATGATCAGGTTACTGTTGGCCTCTGTGCCTGCAATCTTATAAAACTGGGTTATTCCAAGGCCTGAGGACAGATCGGTCCAACTCACGCCAAAATCGGTTGATCTGAATATACCACCATCACTGGCAACATAAACATAATCATTAATGGGATTGATTTTGATGTAGTGAATATCAGCATGGGTATATCCTATGTTGTTCGGGACACTCCACATAGAGCGGATGGTCCAGCTTGATCCTGTGCTGGATGAAGTCCAGACGTTGATGCCACCCACCATCACATTGGCATTTGTATGAGAAACAGCGATTGCCAGATCATATGTGGTCTGGTGTTTATTGTCGTTTCCTGTTTGGCTGTATCCAAGAATATTGGGTGTAGTTGATTGGGTAGAAAAATTTACCCCGCTGTCTATTGATCGATATACTCCTACAAAGATTCCTGAATCTACTGCGGGTCCGGCCAGAAGGTAAACCCGGTTACCAAGAACTGGAGTTACACCGATTTCCATTCTGGAAGCATTATTTGGGACGCCGGAAGTCACCTGAGTCCATGTATCACCTGAATTAGTGGAGCGCCAGAATTGTCCTGTACCACGTGTAGCGTACATGATGGTCGGATCGCCCGGCTTGAATTGAATATCCCAGATGATTCCGAAACTTATCGGATTGGTCCAGCTTGTTCCTCCGTTGGTCGTTTTATAAATACCACTTGTTGTTGCTGCGAACAGTATGTTGGGGTTAGTAGGGTGCATCCGTAGTTTATATCCTCTGGTAAAATTGGTAACATTCCATGATAATCCTGTCGGATACCATGTCACACCTCCATCTGTTGTTTTGAGCACGCCAATGGATTGTGTATTTCCTCCGTCTCCATCACCGGTAAGGATGTAAATGATATTTGTATTACTGTAATTCACGGCTATACCCGACACCCCGATGCTTGGCATCCCGTCTGTAAGACATGTCCATGTAGTTCCGCCGTTGGTAGTCTTCCATAGCCCTCCGGAAGGCGTTCCTATGAAAATGATATTTGCGTTGGAGGGATGGAATTCAATGCAATTGACACGCCCAACACCCGGGTTCGATCCATTTCCGCTTGTGTAACTTGTGGGTGTAGTGAAACTCCAGTAACCATAGGTTGATTCGGGATCATCTCCACTATCCATCATTCCGCTTGAAACAAGCTCATTATAAGCATTCCAG
Source organism: Bacteroidales bacterium (assembly GCA_047920975.1). Lineage (GTDB taxonomy): Bacteria > Bacteroidota > Bacteroidia > Bacteroidales > JAADJA01 > JAADJA01. The sequence goes on from JBLRXC010000178.1 coordinate 4,492, forward strand.
TTCATGGCAGCTGTATTGGGGACGGTGCCATCAGGCATGAGCCGGTTTTCCATTTTAAATTCCCATCTCTTCCATTGCTTGTAACCCGAACCGCGACCTTTATCCTTATCGGCAAAAAACTCTTCTGCCTCCTGCTGAAGGTCAGCCAGTTTTGTTCCGGGAGCTATGTTTCTCCAGAGGTGCTGTAAATCAGTATCAGCATCCTGGCCCCAGACATTGCCTGCAAAAAGAAATGTGGCAACCATTATGTAATGCATTATATATTTTTTCATTTTTTTATCTTTAAGTTTACCCAAAGAATCATAAATTTATTGCAGCAATTCCGGGTTGGAAAAATAATTTTTAGCTTCATAGATTTCATTTTTAATCAAGTGCTTAGGAAAACATTTGAAAATAAAGAAAAAAAGCAGGGAAAAGAATCCCCTGCTTCTTTCTCTGTTTTGAACCGGAGTTCAATCGGGTAATCTACTCTTATTTATAAATATTTTGACTAAGGAACAGTGGTTGTTGTGCCCACATTCCAGTACCAATTGTCATTCTTATCAGTATTGCTTACTGTTCCATCCAGATTGAAATCTCCGGATTTATATCCTGACGTACCTGCCTGAATTGCCCATACATTGGTTTTATCAAGGTTGTTGACAGTTGTATTAGCATCACCGTTGCCGGCATACATACCAAAACTTCCCCCTCCCAGATTCTTTTGTCCGTTAAGATAGGCTTTGTTCTGGGCATTTGTAAAATCATAAGGATAAATACCCCCTGCCTTTACCAGAGCACTGGCCGACATCATATTGAGGTGGTTCCGGTGCCAGACCACAACATAAAGATTATTGGTTACGGAACCTGAAAACACCGGAAGGGAAGAACCGTCAAGATCAACGATCTTGCCGTTGTTCAGGATGAATGCGGCTTTGCGTCCGAGCATTGTACCGGCATTAGCTGAACCGGCAGTTGTAGCATCCCTAATCTCAACAAGCACCCAGTCAACTACATTGGGTGGAATGGTAGCAACACTCTCTGATCCGGCATAATTCCAGGGTGCAACGTTGTAGGGTTGACTCAACGGGATCAATCCACCCGTATTCAGATAAGTGGTCATATTCGGTCCGGTAAATGGTCCCTCGAGCAGTGCATAAACATCAAGCCTGATATCCACCGGAATGGCCATAGGTGATTCCAGGTCACCGACTGCAAAAGCGGACAGGATGGTTATGCCCGACCGTGAAATGGAATACGGGTTTGAACCTGATGCCGGTGATTCCTCCTGGGGATCCCATGCGCCACCGGTATAATGACCGATACCCGCCTTGGTACGGTCAAAGCTGGGGCCTTCGATGGCGCCCGGCCAGAACGCAGTGATCGTAAGATTGGATCCTCCGGCAACCTGTTCAGTAATATTCCAGGTCATGTTCACACAATCATTGATCTGTGGAATGGTTCCTCCGGTAAGTCCATTTGTTCTGACATCAGGAAAAACGCTCACACCATAATGATCACCGGTTCCGGTATTGACCAGATTAACCGGTACATAAGCGCTGGCTGTCCCAACGGGAAAAGCAACGCTGCTACCGGTTACACGCCTGAATAACTGTCCTGAACCACTGGCGACAATATAACCTGATGGGGAAGCACCCGAAAGGGTAGAACCGGTTTCCATAATAAGGTTATGGGCATTCAGCGTCAAAAAGTTACCGTTCATCGAAAGCGCTGAAGAAACAGAAATTTCGGCGCCCAGATTCACAGAATTGTTCAATGTAAGATTACTGAACCAGGTCTTGGCTGTTCCACCAATTGTCTGTGGACTCACTCCATTGAAGAAGACAG
>JBLRXC010000179.1:0-6305 GCA_047920975.1 Bacteroidales bacterium
GCCCATGATTTCACAGGTTTTGTTTGTGTTGGAGCCCAGGTAGCATTCACATCCCATGAACCGTCAGCCACCGTGTAGTAAGGAATGGGCGCATACGAAACCTCCCAGGTCGGATCACTGTCTTCCGGATTATTTGTTCCGCCCAGAATGGCTGTATTGCCATGCTGACTGAAATCGGCTGAAATTTGACCGGTTCCTTCATTGAACCTGTAATAGGCCATAAGGTTCAATTCCATTGAGGGATTATCCAACTCCTTATACATATTATCCCTTATTTCCTGCATGGTTCTGGCCACATTCCATATCCTTACCTCATCCATTTTACCTTGATAGAAACGGGTTGAATTAAAAGCCTGATCTGAACCCAGAATGGTTGGGAGGGTTGAACCGGAAGTCGCATTATTTACCCAGGCCTTTTTTGCTATGGGCTCGCCATTAACAAAAATCCTCAAGGTATCACCATCCCATGTACCGGCAACATGATTCCATGCACCCGTTGTCAATACAGCAACTGGGCCTGTTTGCAATGTATTGTTAACATTTCCGTTCGGGGCCATCCCGAACAAAATACTGTTGGTATAAGTCCCTACACCAAGATTATAGGAGGTTTCCCATTGCCTTACTACAAACCGCTTGTATTGTGCCTGTGCGGTGGTGAAATAAAGCCATACTTCAACCGTAACAGGACCGGTAATATTCAGGCTTGCATCTGTTCCGCAATCGACATAATCGTTAATCCCGTCAAAAGAAAGCGCATGCTGTGATTGCGCAACAACAAGCATTGACCATGAAATTCCAGTCAGGAGCAGAAAAATTTTTAATGTTTTCATCGTCTTATTTTATCATTTAAAGTTTCCGGATAAATAAATAATTATATATGCAATTGGTCTGTCTCAGAAATGGATTTCTTTTTATTTTTTTGACAAAATTATGAACTCAGCAATCAAATAAAAAATAAATCTTTAATGAGCGGTAAAGATTCTCACTCAGAACCAGTCACTACAGATTCAGTAATTTATGATTCCTGTAAATTTTGCGCACCCCGTAGCCAGCAGCCATGAGCAGAAGAAAAGCAATACCCCCGTCAACAGGTGCGCTTCCTCCGACTGGCGTATTGCTCCAGCCAGGAGAACTCCCACCATTCGGATGAGGCGGATTTTGGGCATGACCCCAATAGGATATGAAACACAGGCCTACAAATGTTATTAAGATCAATATTGTCTTTCTCATATGCATGGATTTTTAAGTGTTTTTGTATACATCAATTAGTAATTTACCTGTACTTTGCTGGTTTTGACCCAATTTTGAGTTACAAGTTGAATGATATATGTTCCCGGAATCAGTCCATCAACGACTGTTTTGTCATTTTTCATTTGGGTTTGATGAATAATCTGGCCGGTTATGTTGAAAACCTGAATATCTCCATGGTCAACTCCGGGATGCTCAACCACTATGTTTTGTCCATTAAAGTAGATCCTGCTATCGGGTTGGTAAGCTTCGTCTGATCCGGCCACCGGTTCAAAGTGCAATACAAACTGCTCATCCGGTGCACCCATAAAATAACTGAACGTGTAGCTTTCCTGGAGCAGATCGGTTACTTTCTGCAGGGTGAGGTCCTCCAGAAAAAGATATTCCACACCATCGACTTGAGTCGCTGAGATTGTAAAAACACCATCGTTCAGTGCCTTCACACCCAAGACAACTGAACTGGGAGCAGGCATGGAATTGATTGCATATTTTTGGTCCAATTGGCTATAAATCTGTGGAGCATTCACCTTGTATCCAAACAATTTATGAGCGTCCCACTCCTGATCAAATGCTGTGGTAGCCTGTTCATGAAAACGGATGACTGTTTCGTCGGTATAACCATTCCCTGCAATCTCTATCCGAACGAAGTTGGAAGGATCGTCCTTAAAATAAGTTACGTTGTTATGAACAGCTATTTCCTTATTCATGACAAGGCTGCCGGACTCCGGATATAACCCGCCATTATCGGCAACAGAAACGAAAAATCCCTGTCCGGGTGCAATGTATCTTGAGCCTCCGTTTACACCGATACCTCCAATATAGGTTGCCCAGGTGGCTGCATTCACATGAATATATATGGCGTTGTTGATGTTGTTTTTTGTCCAGCCGCTGCTTGCATTCCAGTCAATGGCAGATGGATATGGATTTCCGACCAGGTTCCATCCAAAATCGTTTCCTGCTCCTGACCTGTTCAGGTTATGCATCGACCCAACCGTTCCAAGATTTAAAGTCCCTGTAAAGCCGGCCTTTGCATTGTCAGGATTCCAGATTGCATAACCCTTTCCGGGAACAAGCGGAATATTTGTCGGTATTATATCTGAGTAACCATTGGTGGCTTCATCATGATACTGAAGGTATAAGCCAGTGAACAATCCTGAGACTGCATTGCTGACAGGAGGTGAAATGAAATGCCATTCATTTCCTGTATAATATCTTTCTATCAAAGCATCTCCATAATCTATCGATCCGCTAACTATCAGGGATCCGGTGCCCGTTGCCGATGACAGTATAGAAAGATGATCATTGACGGTGAAGTCATCACCACCGGTGATGGTCAATGATCCCATCGTATTTATGGTGACCGATCCAATGGAATAATTGCCATCGGTATACATGGCATGATCGATCCTGATCCGTGCCCAGTTTTTTTCAGGAACTCCCTGTCCGGCAGCCCATCGTAATTTATTTCCCCAGTTCCCGTTTAAAATGGTGTAAAAGGGTATCGGAGCTGTAGAGTTGGCCCATTGTGGATCACTTACTTCAATACCCAGGGTACCTCCCAGAATTGCTGTATTGTTTTGCTGACTGAGGTCAGCGGTCACTTGTCCTGCGCCCTCATTAAAACCATAGTACGCAACCAGATTGACCTCAGACTGGGGATTTGTCAGTTCCTTATACATATTATCCCTTATTTCCTGTTGTGTTCTGGCCACATTCCATATCCTCACCTCATCCATGCGTCCGTTAAAATGCCGGAGAGGATTTAAATTCTGATCTGTTCCAAGAATGGTTGGATTGCTGGAACCCGTCACTGAATTATTGATCCATGGCTTTTGAGCCACTTCTTCACCATTCACAAATATCCTGAGCATACTGCCATCCCAGGTGCCGGCAACATGAACCCAGGTGAGCGGAGACAACACATCCTGACCTGTTTCAAGCGTATTACCAAGGATCCCGTTGGGAGCCATTCCAAAAAGAACACTGTTTGCATTCGCTCCTGCTCCAAGGTTGTAGGAGGTTTCCCATTCTTTAACGATAAACCTTCTGTATGAAAATATGTTATCATTTGGAAAGAGCCAGACTTCAAGCGTTACCTGACCTTTTATATCAAGGCTTGCATCGTTTCCACAGGAAACATAATCATCTACCCCGTCAAACAGCAAAGAATGCTGGGTTTGGCCGTTTGATTGAGCTAACCATAACGTCAATAGCAAAACGATTGTACAACAAATTGTTTTCATATACTGAACTTAAATTGCTTCTTTACCTTTGAAAAACTTATAGACAGACCATCATGTGTAATGTGTCTTTTTCAGGTTATCCAGCAAAGAAATGTAGATTCAATACGTGAATTTGATGAAAATGTTCTGGGCTTAAAGGAAAAGATAATTTTTCCGGACAGACTGTATTTTTTTAATAACAAAATCAGTAGCAAATACAAATATAATTGCCGCTATAACAGCAACTGTTATGGAGGAAACCCTGAATGATGCTATGATACCGGAAAGATTATCAACAATTTTCATTATGACGCCGGTTCAAACCGGAGGGTTACAAATATTCTATCCTGCAAGATGATTTTTGTAACCGCGGGAAATCTGCTGCGTCAAATTTTTTGAAATTTAACTCAAAAATACAAAAAGATGTTAGAATTAACTCCGGTCCTCATTTTAGGGATCATTTTCGGTGCCATTGTGGCGATTGTATATCTCGGTAACAGGAAAAAAGAACGGATGGCTATGCTTGAAAGAGGTGTTGACCCTTCTAAATTCCTGAGTTCCGGGAAAAGTAGCGCCCAGTCGCTTAAGTATGGAACACTGCTTATTGGTATAGGACTGGGCATTTTGGTCGGAAGGTTTCTGACTTACACAGATGCATTTCGTTCCGAGAAGGAAGCTGCCTATTTTTCAGCTATTTTCTTATTTGGCGGAGCAGCTCTTGTTATATCCTATTTCATCGAAAAACGCAGGTCTGTTAACCATCAGGACGGGCCAACTGAAAGTAATTCCTAATGCGAAATGTGTAAGCCCCCATTAAGGATTATTCTGCCCTCAGAATAATCCTTAATGTTACAGGATGGTGATCGGAGTGTTCAAACTGCAGATCCGTTGTATTCACCGCTATCACTTTAATGTTGGGTGAAACCAGAAAGTAATCGATGATGGTACATGCCGTTTTTCCCGGGTCAAATGGTTGATCAACATCCCTGTTGGTAGGTATAACAGGATCGAAAGCCCAGGTCCATCCTTCAGGAAAATAATCATGCTCAATCGGCCAGATCTTTTTCGGTATGTAATTCCGGATTTTTTCAGTATCCATTCCGGGCGGGTTCTGATTCCAGTCTCCACCCACGATTACATAATGTCCTTTTTCATAAGCTTCCATTGCCAGACTCCTCAATTGACTTAACTCGGCTGCTCTCAGTGCTGCTTCATCACTGAATGCTGAGTTATGTATATTATACACAACCAGTTCTTTACCCGTATCAATGGGATAACTTGCTTTCAAAAAACACCGGTTCAGCATAAAAAGTCTTTTTGGCCATGTATGCCGTCCAGGAGCAGAAATCCGGTCAGCTTCCGGGAGGTTGAAATCCGAAAATATACTTAATCCGGAATGAACCCTCCCCATTGGATTGTTCAAAGGAACCGGTACAAACATAGCTTTATAATTGACCGCAAATGTTGAAGAATATTCACTCAAAACCTCTGCAATCATTGAATGCTGATTGATGTGATAACTTCTTTTTGAGTAAAAGTCGACCTCCTGAATCAGAAGAAGATCAACTGCTGCATTTGATCTAAATTGAGAAATGATCCCTTTGAGGTATTTTGTATTCATTTCAGATGAAGGCCGGACCTGTTTTCCTCCTTCATAAAAAAAGTCCATTTCCTTGCCAAGACCTGCATAACCTATATTCCATGTCATCAATAAAATCTCTTCCCCTGCAATGATCATCCTTTTTCCATGATTATCAACAGGGAGTTTTTCGACTAGGTCAGGTTGGAACGCAGTAAGTGATGAATATCCGATCACAATTGCAATATAAAGCATCCCAACGGAGATAAGACAAATCAGACAGGCGAATATCAACTTAATCAAAATGTGCATGTTCCCGTGAATTAATTGATAAAAATAGCAATTAAAATAACCATTGTTTTTTTCAATGGCTTAAAAATCGGATTTTATGGTTTAATATTGCTATTTATGTATTTTTGCCTATATAAAAAATTCTATGCCCATAATAGGTTCCATTATTAAGAAAGCCTACGAACTACGTAAAATCCCCATCGATCAGAAAAGGAAAAGACAGACTGATCCATATGAAACCCAGGCAAAGGTTTTGCGGAAGCTTGTCAGAAAGGCGCAATTTACTGCTATAGGTGAACATTTCAATTTCTCAGGAATGTTAAAAAAGGGAAACCTGATGGCTGATTTTCAAAATGGTATTCCTGTTTACGACTACAACAAGATGTTCAGTAAATGGTGGTACCGTTCTCTTGATGGGGAGGCGTTTGTCACATGGCCGGGGAGGGTAAAATATTTTGCCCTCACATCAGGAACGTCTGAAGCATCCAGCAAGCACATTCCTGTAACCGGTGACATGATCAGGGCTATACGCAGGGCAAGTATCCGGCAACTGGTTTCTTCGGTCGATTTTAATTTTCCCATAGATTTCTTCGAAAAAGGTATACTGATGATCGGTGGAAGCACCCACCTTCAATACAATGGGTCCTACTATGAAGGTGATCTGTCCGGTATTTCAGCTGGAAATTTACCTTTCTGGTTTCAGCATTTTTACAAACCCGGGAAAAGAATCTCAAAAGAACGGGACTGGACCACCAAACTTGAAGAAATTGTAAAAAAGGCAAAACAATGGGATATTGGTGTAATTGTTGGGGTAGCTGCCTGGATCCAGATTATTCTTGAAAAAATAATCGATCATTATCAGGTTAAAACAATCCACGATATCTGGCCTAACCTGTCAATCTACGTCCATAGTGGGGTTTCATTCGGCCCGTATGTAAAAAGTTTTGAGCGTTTATTTGGCAAAA
>JBLRXC010000180.1:0-6301 GCA_047920975.1 Bacteroidales bacterium
CTCTCTCTCTTCGGGTTGAATGGCGACCTCAAGGTGAAGGTTGTAATTTTTCAGTCCGGTATATTCAAGATAGGGCAGCACTTTGGGATTTTGTTCCGGGCCGGCAACCCTGAAAGGTTCGAGTGCATCAAGGGTGACAATCCATGGCGATATGACTGATCCGAAATTTTTACTCAAAAACGGACCCAGTGGAACATATTCCCATTTCTGGATGTCCCGGGCTGAGAGGTCGTTGAATAAAACCACTCCGAAAATATGATCTTCAGCCTGGCTTACGGCAACAGAGTCACCCAAACCGGTTGATTTCCCGGCAACAAATGCCATCTCCAGTTCAAAATCGAAATGATGGGTGGGGCCAAATACCGGAACCTCTGCGTCGTCAGCTTTGGTCTGCCCTTTCGGCCGGTGGATGTTGGTTCCTGAAACCACGATGGAAGAGCTGCGGCCGTGATAACCAACCGGTATATGCTTCCAGTTGGGAAGCAGTGCATGCTCCGGGTCGCGAAACATTTTCCCCACATTGGTAGCATGTTCTTTGCTCGAGTAGAAATCGGTGTAATCACCTATTTTGACAGGCATCAGTGCTTCGACTTCATGAAGGGGATGAAGAATTTTGTCAGCAATCAAACTGTTATCCCTCAAAATTGATATTTCCTGCCCGAAGAGGCTTGATATCCTTTCGCGGACTGCCCGCCATGCCGGTTTCCCCAAAGCAATAAAATCGTTCAGTGATGATTGCTTAAAGACTTTGTTATCATGAATATCAAGTCCGTCAAGGTATTCAAGTTTTGCAAGTGCATACAGATCAATAACAGTATCACCGATCCGTGTGGCACACCTTACTTTCCCGTTGCTTAACCTCACCACTCCGAAGGGAATATTTTGTATGGGGAAATCGCTGCCGGTTGGAACCTCTATCCACGGTTTCAGTTCCGGGTTATTAGCTTTTATCATCATGATAGCTATTTGGAAATTGTTAACAGGGGTTGCTCATGAATACGTTTTAAAATCAAAGTGTTCCCCTGTTCTCCTGTTCTCTTTCAATGGATTCAAACAGGGCCTTGAAGTTTCCTTTTCCAAAGGATTTGGCGCCCATACGCTGGATGATCTCATAAAAGACAGTAGGTCTGTCCTCCACCGGTTTGGTGAAGATTTGAAGCAGATATCCTTCATCATCACGATCCACAAGGATATTGAGGTGTTTGATTTCGTTCAGATCTTCTTCTATTTTACCGACCCGTTCCGGTACCGTCTCATAATATGAATCCGGCACATAAAGAAACTCAACGCCTCGCCGGCGAAGTTCACCAACGGTGTGGATGATATTGTTGGTAGCCAACGCTACATGCTGCACGCCTGGTCCCTGGTAAAAGTCTATGTATTCTTCAATCTGTGATTTTTTCTTCCCTTTGGCCGGTTCATTGATCGGGAATTTGATCCGCATGTTGTCGTTGGCCATCACCTTGCTCATCAGTGCTGAGTATTCGGTAGAAATGTCCTTGTCATCAAAAGAGACGAGCTGGTCAAAACCCATCACATCCCTGTAGAAATCAACCCAGGTGTTCATCTCACCCCAGCCCACATTGCCTACCATGTGGTCAACATATTTAAAGCCAACCTCTTCCGTTTGATAATCGGTTTTCCATTCCCTGAAACCCGGGAGGAAAATTCCCTTATAGTCCTTCCGCTCCACGAACAGGTGAATGGTTTCGCCATAGGTATGAATGCCGGAGATAACTACCTTGCCGTTGTCATCGCTGAGTGTTTTGGGCTCCATGTAGGGTTTGCCTCCCCGCCGGGTTGTTTCATGGAACGACTTTGTGGCATCGTCCACCCACAAAGCGACAAACTTCACACCGTCGCCATGTTTTTTGCAATGTTCACCAATATCAGAACCGGGTGAGAGGGCTGTGGTCAGGACAAAAGTGACCTTCCCCTGCCTGAGGACATAGGAGGTTTTTTCCTTGTCACCGGTTTCGAGACCACGGTATGCCAGCGGCTGAAATCCGAAAGCAGTCCTGTAGTAGTAGGCAGACTGTTTGGCGTTGCCCACATAAAATTCAACGAAGTCGGTTCCGTTGATGGGTAAAAAATCTTCTTTCATGTTTATCGCTTATAATATATAATTTCTATTTGAATCATGTTGTTACCAATTTTTGCCTTTGGCTTTTGGCCTTTAGCCTTTAGCTCTTAGCCATTAGCAAAACAATCTCCCCGAGCAACCAGCAACATTCCTTTCATTTCATTTCCCGGTTCCCAACAATACAACAATTTATCCATTTAACAATTGCCTACTGCCTGCTCACTGCCCACTGCCAACTGCCCACTGTCGCCTGCTAACTGCCTACTGCCAACTTTTCTCCGCTCTCCGCTACTCAACCCAGGACCTGTAATAACCCCTATCTTCAATTTTCAGCGCCTCTTTTGTAATCTTCAGCGGTTTGAATGTATCCACCATCACAGCCAGCTCTCTGGTTTCTTTCTGACCAATACTTTTTTCAACCGCACCGGGGTGAGGACCATGCGGGATACCTATCGGGTGAAGTGTGATCATCCCCTGCTCAACATGTTTGCGGCTCATGAAATCACCATCCACATAATAGAGCACCTCATCTGAGTCGACATTGCTGTGATTGTAAGGTGCCGGGATAGCCAGCGGATGGTAATCATAAAGTCTTGGGACGAAGGCACACATCACAAAATTGTGTGCTTCAAATGTTTGATGCACCGGAGGTGGCTGATGTACCCGTCCGGTAATGGGTTCAAACTCATGAATGCTGAGGGCGTAAGGGTAATGGAATCCATCCCAGCCGATGAGGTCGAACGGATGCGTGGCATAATGGTAGGGGAAGATCATATTGTCGCGTTTGATCAGCACCAGAAAATCACCTTTTTCATCATGTGTCTCAAGGTTCCCGGGTTTCCGGATATCCCGCTCGTAAAACGGTGCATTCTCAAGTAACTGGTTAGCCCGGTTTACATAACGCGACGGGAACCGGAATGGTGAAAAGGATTCTACAATGAACAGGCGGTTATCGTCAGAACTGAATTCAACCTGGAAGATGACACCTCTCGGAATGATCAGGTGGTCGCCATATCTGAAGTCAATATTGCCGTACATGGTCTTCAGGACGCCTTCTCCTTTGTGGACAAATATCATTTCATCGGCTCCTGAATTCTTGTAGAAATAATCTTTCATTGATTTCCGGGGTGCAGCCAGACTAATGTGCAGATCATTGTTCACCAATACAGGAACACGGCTTTTCAGAAAGTCATCCTGAGGTGCTACTTTGAAGCCTGAGAAACTCCGGTGCCGGAGATTTTTATCAACGGCGATTTCCGGCTCCACCGAATATGGTTCGTCTATGGCATTTACCAGGGTGGGAGGGTAGCAATGATAAACCAGTGAATAGAGGTCGGAAAATCCCTCTGTAGAAACCAATTGCTCAGCATATAGTGTTCCGTCAGGCTTGCGGAACCGGGTGTGCCTTTTGTCAGGAAATTTACCCAATTTGTGATAATGTGGCATATCGCTTTTGTTATGTATGGTTGAAGTCTAAAGAACTTATTTTATTCCAGCCGGCTGCCCGTCAGACACAACCTTCAGGCTTAGGTAACGGGTCATGCTGCAAAGGCATGGCTTAATCATTTCTTTGTTATTTAGAATAATTCCAAAAGCCCGGCAAAGGTAAAAAAATTCATTACTTTGCAAGCAAAAGATTTGATGATGAGCCATGCACCAGAAATACCCGGCCTCGAAAATATTAACAATGTCAACGCAAATTTGTTGCAGCCCATCAGGGTTGGAACGCTTACATTGAAAAACCGGGTGATCATGGCGCCCCTGACCAGAAGAAGGGCAACCGATAGCCACGTTCCTACCGACATCATGCGGATTTATTATGGACAACGGGCTTCTGCGGGTCTTATCATTGCCGAAGCCACCAATATCTCCCCACAGGCTGTCGGATACATGAATTCACCGGGAATATTTACCGATGAACAAACAGAGGCATGGAAGCCCATCACCGGTGAAGTGCATGAAAAGGGTGGCAGGATTTTTCTCCAGCTATGGCATGTAGGCAGGGTTTCACATCCGCTGCTTCAGCCCGGACAACAGCTTCCTGTCTCTGCCTCAGCCATCAAAGCATCAGGAGCCATCAACACACCTGCAGGTCACCAGGAGATGGTAGTGCCACGCGCACTTGAAACAGAAGAGATTCCCGGAATCATCAACGATTATGCCGATGCTGCCCTCCGTGCCGTGCAGGCAGGTTTCGACGGAGTAGAGATTCACGGTGCCAACGGCTATCTGCCCGATCAGTTCCTGCATGATGGTTCTAACCATAGAACAGACCGGTATGGAGGCAGCCTTGAGAACCGTTGCCGTTTTGTCCTGGAGGTTACTAAGGCTTGCTGTGATGCTATTGGCTCTTCGAAGACAGGTATCAGGCTCTCACCCAGTGGTATTGTTAAAGAAATGTTTGATACCGATCCCGCAGCACTATACGAGGTTCTTATCACCCGGCTCAATCGTTTCAACCTTGCGTATCTGCATCTGATGGAGCCTTATGCACCACTCGTTCCTCCCGAAAAATACAGTCATTATATGGTACCTGTCACACCATATTTCAGAAAGTTTTTCAAAGGACCTGTGATGACCAATGTAGGATTTGATTTTGACTCGGGCAACCAGGTCCTCCGGCAGGGAGATGCCGATATGGTGGCTTTTGGTAAACTGTTTATTTCGAACCCCGATCTCGTGGAACGGTTTAGACGTGGAGGCCCCCTGGCTGCATGGGATAAAGAGACATTTTATTACGGGGGTGAGAAGGGGTATATTGATTATCCGGTATACGATGCGTGATCAGAGCCTGCTATTATTCCCGGGTGAAAACCGGCTGAATCTGCAGGCAGTTTTTTCATGCAGATATGAGAACTGAAAAAGATAAAAAACTACTTTTATCAAAAAATTTACTTTATGGATTGGATGTACCTGAAATATATTATCCTGATCGCCGGGACTATATTGCTTGCTACCATTTTATCGGTGTTAATCCGCAAACTGGTCACCATTTTCATCAACCGGAAAATTTCTATCATCAGGGGTGATCCCACCAATTTTTCATTTCTCAAAAATGCAATCCCATTCGTTATTTTTACCATTGCCATCATCTTCATTTTTATCAAAATACCTTTCCTGAAGTCGCTGGGTACGGCCCTCTTTGCAGGAGCAGGTATTTTAGCAGCGATTATAGGCTTTGCTTCACAGAAAGCTTTTGCCAATATCATCAGCGGGTTTTTTATCCTTGTATTCAGGCCATTCCGGGTGGGTGATATCATCGAAGTGACCGGTGCCAGGCGCGGTACCGTAGAAGAGATCACCCTGCGCCACACAGTGATCAGGGATTTTGAAAACCGGAGGATTATCATCCCCAATAGCCAGATGAGCGACGAGGTCATTATCAACAGCACCATCAGCGATGAATCAATTCGCAAGTTTGTTGATTTTAGCATCAGTTACGGCTCCGATGTTGACCTCGCCATGACGATTATACGCGAGGAGGCAGAGAATCACCCCAATTTCATAGACATGCGGACCGATCAGGAGAAAGAGGACAAGGTGCCTGCTGTGATGGTGAGGATGATCGGATTGGGAGATTTTTCTGTCAACCTCCGGGCCTATGTTTGGTCCGCCAACAATGCTGCTGCGTTTGAACTGAACTGCGATTTGCTCAAATCGGTCAAAAAACGGTTTGACAATGAGGGCATCGAAATACCATTCCCTTACAGAACAATAGTTTTCAAAGATGGCAAAGAAAAATTACCACCGCAAAAGTAAAAAACCGGGATTGCCTCCTGGCTCCCTCATATACACCGGTTTTCCCAAAGACCGTAAAGCAGGGATATCCATCCTTTCGTTCAATGCCGATGGGATTGTCTCTGATAAAGGCGAAGTTTTCAATGCGGTAATCGCCTCATTCGATAAGAAGCGCGTAAACTGGATCAACATTGATACATTGCATGATATCGAATTGATTGAAGAAGTAGGCAACCATTTCAACATCCACAGCCTCGTGCTGGAAGATGTCCTGAATGTGAACCATGCCCCCAAAATCGTGGAATATGACGATCATCTCTTTGTGATCCTGAAGCTGATCCGGAAAAGTGAGACCGGGGAGGGGATGGAGATGGAGCACATCAGCATCCTGCTTGGCGACCATTACCTGATCTCTTTCCAGGAGTCGGCGGAAGATCCGTTCGATGGTATCCGCGAAAGGATTATCCATAACAAGGGTAA
>JBLRXC010000181.1:0-6289 GCA_047920975.1 Bacteroidales bacterium
CTATCTGTTTGCAGGTTCACATGATGCGGCACAAAGAACAGCCATGATCTATTCCTTTTTAGGCACATGCAAACAGCATGAAAAGAATCCATTCCTTTGGCTCAGGGATGCCCTGACCAATCTCCCCGATTGTAAAACCTCTGGACTGGATACCTGGCTCCCTCAAAACTATTCCTCACAGGATTAATGCTCCCCCCGCTATTAATTACCTTAGGTGTACTTGACCGGAGGGTTACCTCCATAGAGCGGTTGTATCTTTCAGGCGGAAATGCAACGCAAACACGTTTGTGGGGAAACAGCCTGTGGATAATATCAATTGGTGGAATTAAGTCGCTATCACCTGATATTAAAATAGCAGTGTCGTAATTATTTTGAAATGCATCGCATAACAATTCAACTGCAATATTAACATCGGTCATTTTTTCATTTGGGCTGGGATTTATCTCACCACACCTGCGACAACTAAAAGAGTTCAATTGGTACTTCCCATAAAAAATATCAAAGTCCGAAAGTGTCTCTAATGCCTCTATAAAAGTATTTTGCCGTTTTGCCTTATTTATATTGTCCTTTACACGGGAAGTAAAATATTTGGTCCTCATAAGTTGCTGATCAGGTTTTAGCAAACTCATTGAAAGCGCTTGAAGATTAAGCCAGTAATATTTGCTCCACTTTTTCTGCCTAAGACCAAAATATAGATTAAATCCATCAATGTAGGTAATTACCCGATCTTTATTCATCTTTTAACATAATTTGAGACCATCCGTAAAAATATTACACAAAAAATTTGGTTATAGCATAAATGCAATGTAAATTTGCAATCACATTTACAGCACCAATGATAGCATCGTTGGTCCGACGCACCCCAAAAGGTGCGTTTACTTTTTCACCCCTCCGCCGCCATCATAGCCCCACCTCCATCAGCATCATAAGGCTTAACTTATCCTTTTCACTTTGTTCTTCTTCATTTGTCCCTTCTCTGCCCCACACCTATACTATCCGATCCCTGCTGCCGAAGCATGATATATTCCCTACCCCACCATTGGCCACTCCTTATATTGCCCCTCGGCCTGTTCCATGATCTCGGACAGGATGGTGTTGAGTTCGTTTATGTTTACATTTTTTCTTAGTTCACGTTTGAGTGCCGACCGGATGGCGGCTTGTGCTTCCGGTTTTTTGTACCAGTCGAGCTGGAGGTTGTTTTCAACGGCTTTCACTACTTTGTGTGCGATGTCCTTGATCAACCGGTATTCTTTGATGGCGTCTTTGTGCCGGGCCATGATGTCATAGAAAGCCAGCTCTTTTTCGTCGATGCCCAGTTCTTTTGTCCGCTTCTCTTCATCCTGCATCTCTTTGGCTTTGTTGTATAGCTCCAGGATGGTGGTGTAGGAATCGATGGCATTGTTGTGATACTTTTTTATCACATCTTCAACCTCTTTTTTTAGTGAACTGTACTTCTTGAGATTTTTCGGTTGCCTGATCCGGATCTCATTGTTCAAAATCTGTCGCAGCAATTCGACCTTCAGTTCCCTTCCGCTTTTCTTTTCTTTAGCGCCCAGCAGAAATTCTTCATTCAGGATGGAGATGTCGGGCTTTTCAATGCCGGCCATTTGATACACGTCAATGATCTCCTCCGAATCGATGCTGCGACTGATCAGCTCTTTGATCTGTTGTTCTTTCTTTTTCGGGTCGATGGGTGGGCGTTTGGCTTTCCTGACTGCCGCTCCGACATGTTGCAGGAAGATCACATCCAGGGCGATCTCCTGTATCCGGGGGTGGCTTTTGACAATGGATACCAACCCCGATAACGTCTTTTCAGCCAGCATGAACTGGTTTGCCTGTTCATCGTTTCTTACAATATGATTCACTTCTTTGCTGATCAGCATCAGTTTGTCACCGGAAGTCAGGCCCTTCCATCCGCTGTAAACCAGATCATCCGGCAGATAGCTTTTGGTGAGTTGCACCTGGTTGAGGCACACTTCAAAGGTTTCATCAATGTCGATGGTCGGTTTGCCTTTACCACCGCCTCCGGTGTATTTTTTGGTCGCATCCTTTAAGCGATTACCGATGCCGATGTAATCCACGATCAATCCTGCCGGTTTGTCCCTGAAAACGCGGTTCACCCGGGCAATGGCCTGCATCAGGTTGTGCCCTTCCATGATCTTGTCGACATACATGGTATGCACCACCGGTGCATCGAAACCGGTAAGCCACATGTCGCGGACAATGACCAGCTTTAAAGGATCATCGGGTTTTTTGAATCGCGATTTGATCGCCTCCTGCCTGGCCGAAGTCCTGAAATGTTTGTTCCATTCCGGTGGGTCCTTGGCAATGTTCCCGGTCATGATGATGGCTGTTTCAGGACAACCCTCCAAAGCGGTGAGGGCATCATACATTTTCACACAGTTCCTGCGGCTCATGCAGACGATCATCGCCTTGCCTTCCAGTGCTTCGGTTCGTTTGGTGAAATGCGCCAGGATATCTCCGGCGATCTTTTTCACCCGGTCATCCGCACCGGCAGCATCTTCCACAGCAGCCCACATCATCTTATTGTTGTCGTCAGCCGGGGCACCGGTGGCTATTTCTTCGGCCTGCTCGTCGATACTGTCATTGGCAAGATGCAGTTTGGCCAGCCTGGGTTCATAAACAATCTTAACCGTGGCCCCGTCGTCAACCGCCTGTTTGATGTCGTAAATGTGGATTGTTTCACCAAACACCTCCTGTGTGTCCGCATCCTTTTTATCGACCGGCGTACCGGTGAAACCGATAAAAGAGGCGTTGGGCAATGCTTTACGAAGATTGGCAGCCATGCCATCGAGCAAACCATACTGGGTCCGGTGGGCTTCATCGGCGATGACAATGACGTTATCCCGTTCGGATAAAACGGGGTGCTCCTCTTCATATTCGCCATCCTTGCCAAATACCGGACGTTTGAGTGAAAATTTTTCGATGGTGGTGAAAACAATGCCGCCTCCCTCTCCGCTGAGCAACTCACGCAGTTTATCAATACTTCCGGCATGGCTCACACTGCCCACCAGGTCTTTGGCCAACACAAAATTGTCGTAAAGCTGGGTGTCGAGGTCGCGCCGGTCCACCTGTATGACGATGGTGGGGTTTCTCAACTCCGGCATTTTCCGCAGTATGCCCGAATAGATGGCCATGGAAATGCTTTTGCCCGATCCCTGGGTATGCCAGATCACACCAATGCGGCCATCACCGAAAGGCTTGATTGCTTTTTTGGTACTTTCCACGGCAAAGCTGATCCCGAAAAACTGATGGTACTTAGCTCCTTTTTTAACCAGTTTGCCGTTGTGGCTTTCATGGAATATAAAATGACGCAGGTAATTCAGCAGCCTCTCCTTCGGGAACAAACCCTTCAGCAGTGAGTTCAGCGCAAATCCTTCATCCACGGTGGTATGTCCGTCGATCGATTTCCAGGGGGTGAACCATTCCCTTTCGGAGGAATACATGCCGTGAAGTGTTTCGATGCCATCCGACACGATGGTGATCTCATTGTATTCAAACAGTTGCGGGATGTCCTCCCGGTAATGCTGAATTTGATTAAAAGCCGATTCAACGGTGGCTTCCTGGTCGAACAGGTTCTTGAACTCGAAAACAATAACAGGCAGGCCGTTGATGAACACAAGCAGATCGGGACGGCGGGAGTTCTTACCGACGACCGGAAACTGGTTAACCACTAAAAACGCATTGTTATCAGGATGGTCGAAGTCGATGGCATAGACATGCTCGAAATGATCCTGCCCCTTTTTGTCTTTCCAAGTGTAGTCGATGCCCTTGGAGAGCTTGAGGTGGAAGTCGCGGTTGCGATGCTCAAGGTCAAGGCCCTGGTTGTTGACAAAGAGGCTGACAATCTCTTTGCGGGCGGTTTCAGGTAAATGGCTGTATTGTTTGTTGATGAAGCTGCTGAACCGGTCTTCCAGCACCACCTTTTTCAGATCCCGTTGAATTTCCTTGCCGTATTGGTAGGTATATCCCAGTTCCTCCAGCCATTCGATGGCGGCGAGTTCGATATCGGATTCAACGAGTTTTTGATTCATTTATTCAATTGAGTTCTCTATGCAATAACTTATCCCTTCCCAAAATACTTGAAAACTCCTGGACCTGTTATTCAAAGGTTCCATGAATTTTGAAATTTCATTTGCGCTTTCAATTTTTCGAAGGCCATTTTTAAAATAGCCACCTGCCTGGAGAATCCTTTCAAGCGCTTCCCAGGTTCCTCCTTTAATTTCATCAGGATTCCTATAAGCCGCCTTTCTCTCAAATTTTGATGATGCCCGTGGATATGCTGATCTGACAGCATCAGCATCCCCAAAAAACCAGGCTTCCAGTTCTTCGATTGCAATCCGGTTAAGTACAGAATACGGTTCGCCAACCTGATGATTAGTCTTACTTGTCAAATTTGCATCTCTTGTTAATTTTTCGAGGGAGTTTTTTAGTTCATGGCAATCCTGATTATCTCTATCAACCAAAACCACGATAACCTGATCATCCGATATCCATTTTGCATATCCTTTTAGAGTTACCGGCAGTTTTATGAGCATATCCATCTTCCCCTGATATGAGATAATTCTATAAGTATGTTCTCCGGTAATCATTTTTGGGAGAATGTTATGCATAACTTTTTCGGCAGAAAGTTCTTCAACCAATATCTCAAAATGCATAGCTATTTTTTTCTGGGTTTGTATTTATAACTTCCCGCATTAACCAGGGGATCTCCAACGTCAAAATGTCCTTCTACCCATAGATTTCCCAGCAGAGCCCCTTCTTCCATAAAATTTATTATTCCTTTCATTTCAGCTGCATTTTTTGCCTGGGTATATCCATATTCGTCCCTGAATAAAACCCAAAGTTCCTTTGCTTTTAATCCATTGACAAAAAAAGGACTGTGCGTAGTTACCATCAATTGGGAGGATTCAGATGCTGCCCTACATTCTTCTGCAAGGTCGGACAATAATTTTGGGTGCAGTTGATTTTCCGGCTCTTCTATCCCAATAAGCTGCGGCGGTTCCGGGTCATATAGTACAGTGAGATATGCCAGCATTTTCAGGGTTCCATCAGAGGCAAACTTTGACAGGATTGGCTTGTCAAATGGTGCATCTTTAATTTGTAGTAGTAACCTTCCATCCTGCATGATATCTGCGTCTACTTTTTCAAGCCTGGGTACTCTTTGAGCTAATTTCGATAAAATTTCATCAAGGCGAAAGGGGTGTTGTTCTTTTAAATACTGCACAACATTGGGAAGATTATCACCTGTTGCAGACAAGCGTTCCTGCGGTCCTGCTTCCGGGACGCCTCGAGCCTGATCAGCTGTTAAATAAGATAGATACCAACCTGTTATAAAACGACGCAATGCAATTACACGAGGATTTTTTGCAAGCTGGCCTAAGGTATTAACAGCAAGCATCTCAGGACTATCAAGAGATTCTTCCATCTTTTCATCAGATATATCTGGTGCCTCCCCTGTAATTACTTTACCTCTGCCTTTTTCAAATTCCAAAAATGCGAATGGGCGTCCAACGCTGCTTCTTTTCCATGAAAGTTTTTCACTCGCGACAAAAGGACCTTTTTGACCCTCATCAATCTTCAATTCGTATGTGATTATTGGAGATTTTGGAGTTTCACGGTATTTTATCTCAAATTCTATTGGTCCCACGCAATCTTTTGTCCTGAGTTCCTTAAAACGCCCCCTTTTGTCCCAGGCTTTGCGCAAACCAACGGAAAAACATTCACTCAAAAAAGCAAATACATCGAATACCGTTGATTTGCCGCTTCCATTAGGCCCCAGGAAAACAGTGAGCGGTGTGATGTTTTTCAGTTCCAGGTTTTGCAGTGCCCGGTAATTTTTCACCCGCAGGTATTCGATCCGGGGAACCGCCTTGGATGTATGTTTTTTCTTTTTCATGTCTGCCTTATTCAGTGATTTATCTTTGATATTGTAACAAAATTAGTTAATTTACGGGTATTTCGCCGCTAATCAGTTTAGGTAGCAGGTAATCGCGGGTTTGAGTTAATTCGATATTTTCTTGGATATTGGACCAGCAATTTTGTATTAATGGTTCAATTTCCTTAATTGCCTGCTGCTGAACATCTTTTGGTGGAACAATTATTCTAAATTTTCTAAAATCTTTAAGAACTATTCTTTGTATAACAGCGCCTGAGACTATTGATTCCATTCTTTTCTTTACTTCATCAAGTTTTAAATAAAGTGTCATTAGAAACGGGTGTAATTTAAAGTTTGGCCGAAGAATAGCAATTGAAGATAAAATAACCA
>JBLRXC010000182.1:0-6194 GCA_047920975.1 Bacteroidales bacterium
CATATACACCCGGACTGAGCAATTTTTGGCCATTGAGATATGCCATGCCCAAACCGGTGGTGAAGTTATAGTTGTAAATTCCGCCCGATTCTGTCAGAGGTGTGGCCGACATCATCCCCAGATGGTTCCGGTGCCAGATAACCACAAACAATTGGTTACTCACAGTATTGGTGAACGCAAGATCCGGGCTTCCAGCATGGTTCACCACTGATCCGTCACTCAGGATCAATGCCGCTTTTCTGGCGATCATGGTGGAAGGAGTTGCTGCCGCAGCGCTAAAGGCATCCCGGAGTTCTACCAGAACCCAGTCCACCTTGTTTGGAACCTGGCCGGGAATCAGGCTCTCTGTTCCATAATAGTTCCAGGGGGCAGCATGGTAAGGCTGATTTACCGGAACAAGGACCTGATCTGACAGAAAATTATTCATCAAGGAGCCATCAAAAGGGCCTTCAAGAAAAGCCGTCAGATCAACATAAATCCTGAGCGTCAGGTCGGGCTGCTGAAATCCTTGGGTAAGGACTGTGTTTCCGTTGTTGAAAGTGGCTGTGACAGCTTCACCAAGCGTCCAGCTGACAGAAACACCGGAACCTTCAAAATATCCGCCTGTACTTGCAAGTACGGACCTTTCGATGGATTGTGCCTGCGGCTGGACTGCAATCAGTACTGCGGGTAGAAGTGATATGATATTTGATTTCATGATTGTATTGATTATTATGTTGAATATTTATTGGTTGTTATTTCTGATTTTTGACAAATACTCATAGTCTCTTGATCGGGTTTCCGGATAACCATAGGCCTTGGGAAAAAGCAGCATTCCCTTTTCACACATTGCATTTTCACCTTTTTCTTCTTCAACAGGACGGCCTAGTTCATGGATAACAGGATCATCCCTTCCGGCCAAAACCTCCCAGAACACCTTCCGGTTGCTATCCCCATAGATCATAAATGATGAATAATCGGTATTCCATTCTGCACCAGTAAGAAAGGGCTTTCCAACAGCTGTAACATGTATGGATGCTTCATCCTCTTTGGCAAGCGCTTTAAAATAATCTGGTAAGATTATAGTTGCAAAGCCTCTTGCATCCAATGCTACTGTTCCACGGTAAATTAGCAGGTTCTCCGGAGATTCCACAAAGTTGTGGCGGAGTATTTTATTCTCAGGGTCGAGGGGATGGTCTATCACAAATGACCCTGCCCCTTTTGAAAGAACTCCGGCAACTACGACATTTCCAGCAAAATAACCAGCGTGGTTATATGTCGATGCACCATAAATACCGACTCCTCCAGTTGAAATCCCAGCGACACCATCTCCTGCTGATGTCTGAGCAACAAGTCCACTTGCAACGGTTGATGTTTCGACGATGTGCACTTTATGAGCCGGGCTTGTAGTGCCAATACCCACATTTCCATTGAATGCAATTACCAGGTCAGCATTGGCACTTGATGGAACACCATGGCCCATAAAAAATTTATTCTGGTTAGATCCCCCACTTCCCCATGTGCTGTTTGTGCTTCCCATGAAGAAACTTGCCCCGAACTCTCCGGTGTTGATGATCCTGATAAAGCCGTCATATGTACCCGGACCTTCAACCTGAAGCCTGGCATTTGATGGAGAAGAAGTCCCTAAACCAAGAGCTCCGCCATTGATGAAAGAGTTATTTGTTGATCCCAAATAGACCGTATTAATGCCATTTCCGTCATAAACATATAGTGATCCTGATTCATCAGTGTTTTGCCCGATCCTGAAAAGTGGTTGATTGTCGCTTGAATAAATGTACATACCGTGGGTATAACCCGATGATTTGACAACCAGGTTTGTTTCAGGGTTGATCAGGCCGATACCAAAATAACCATTCACCGTTGTTTTGCCATAATTTAATAGGATATTTGAGTATGTACTTGTTTGACCAGCCCATCCCAGGGTTCCGGTCTCACCATCGTTTCCAATCAATACACCTCCGTTATTTTCTCTGAATAAACCAAAACCATTTACATGGAGCCTCTTAGCCGGATTATTGGTCCCAATTCCTACAAATCCATTCGTGTAGTAAAGCATATTTGTTCCATTTATTTTCCAATAGGAATCCTCTGAACTTTTCGAAAACAGGGAGTAGGGTACACTCAAAATTTCTACAGATCCCATTGAAATATAATTGGTGCCGCCAACAGGATCTATCAGAATCTCAATGAACTTTGCATTGTTACGCCAGTCAATCGCAGAAAAAGCACCACCTGTCGGCGTCCCTGATCCAACACTGAGACTCAGTATGCCCAATGCATTGGTTGTTTGGGAATGGCTCTCCTGGTAGACAATGGTACCTGAGGCTGAAGTGTTACGGATATTGATCCTGATTCCAACAGGCTGATTGGGTATGATCTCACCCGCACTATTTCTCACCACAGCCTGGTAATTGAAAGATTGGGGTGGTTGACAAAACACAGCTATGGTCAGACAAATAAAGCCTGCAAATATGATAAGTTTAGTTTTCATAAGTTTTATTATTTATAATCATTCATTACTTACAATATTTAAACAGATTCACTTTCATTGCAACTTTATGGTTCCATTGTTTCTGAGTCGTACTCCACCATTTTTGATAGCAATCCCTTCAGTCGGATCACCATTGGTAAAAATCTTTGTATTCGCTCCTGTTGCACCGTAAAACCTGACGTATGAAGTTGGCCCGGTTCCCTTTATTGTAAGGTTTGGAAGAATTTGCAGCATATGGCCACTATTAAAAGTTGCACTGGAGCCGGATGCGTCAAGATCAAAATACCTATAGGGAAATGCCGGTGTTGTATAAGTTCCGGAAAGACCCGCACCCATTGCCGTCATTGGAACTATATAAATGACCATATACTCTTCATTATAACCTCCAAGAGGCAAGGCATCCAATGTGTACCAGGTTGTTGCTGATTGATCTATCCAGCCATAATTCATATGGTACATTCTTGTTACTGGTGATCCTATCTCATCCCAGCCATCACAAACAATTGAATGCCCTATTACCCGGTATTGAATTGGACGATTTGCATTGATATTCCATTTGATAAGATCAAACCAACCTATTGCAGAATGATCACTCCTGAAGGTATATGTACAGGAGGTATGATATGCAAATGTCACCTTGTAAACATTCACCATATCTGCAGTGACTGCACTGGAACCGTTACAGCCATAACTCATACCAACTGCCACCCCAACCTCAGCACTAAGTTCTGCCACGGCAGCTTGCACAGCAGCAGGTGATGACGTGGTGGCGTCATCCACCATGTTTGCCCAGTCGTATGGATCGTTAAATGGAGCACCCGCTCTGTAAGGAGGCCAGCTCCAGTATTTCATGATCTGTGCACCGGCTGTGGCAACGCACCCGACCAAAGTTCTTCCATTTGAGGTGGTTGTACATGGTGGATTCGAATTTGGACATTCATTGTTATAAGGAGGAAACTGATGCCACTGGGAAGTGAGCAATACGGCACCCTGCAGATAATTATCGGTGACTACAGTATCTTTCTGGATCATACCCTGAACATATCCTGTGATATAATTCCAGGAGGGAACATAATCAATCTCTGTGATTCCAGAAAGTGTAGCCGGGTTAATTGATTCAACAGGACCCAGCTTGGATTCGATCGTTTCAATAATTCCCATCATAGCGGTTTTAATCAGGTCGGTCATACCCCCTTCTGCTTCAGGATCAAGTGTAAACCTGTCATCATAGGCTTTTACCGGAGCAAGTTCTTTTCTGAGAGAGACTACGATATATCCTGATGGTTTCACACCGAAATAGTACCCGATAAGTCTGCTACCGGATTGAAAATTCTGCCCAGACTCTAAATGCGCTTTTTCCTGGCCTCCCCAGTGACCTTTTTGGTCAATAATCATCCGGATCCAGTTTTCTGCTATCACGGTGGCTTCCTGTTTACTCACCATCTGGCAATAGCCAGAGGTGACCGTCATTGCTGCAAAAAGGACAAAAAATGCTGATTTAATTGTTTTCATCTCAGCCTCCTGTTTATTGAAGTGTAACAAGCACCAGAATCTGTCCCTTCTGCCCTTTTTTAAGCCCTTCCATTGCTTTGCCGAGAATTGCGTCCCGGGCTTTTTCCCGATCTGTCACTTTCATTGCATATCCCGGATTGGAAGAGGTTGTCAGGAGGTCACCCACTTCAATAGATTCATTGGTAGCATCCACATTACAATAGACTCTGCCGGCCAATGCCACATTAAAATCATGGGTACCTGTTCCCAAACTGATCCCTGAACCGAGGTTATTGGCTCCGGCAACTATTCCGGCAACCTTTGAATCGTAGTTTTCGCTACTGATTTTGAGGTATCCGGGATTTTTTTCATCAATACATAATACTGTACCGGGAGCAATATCTGATCTGTCTGTCACATTGAATCCTTCTGCAAAATCAAGGCCGGTACCCAGCTCAACCACAATATCGCCGGTAGTCTGATTGCGGACAGTAATATTTCCCCTTACATCCAGGCGGCTTGTTGGTGTTGTGGTTCCAATTCCAACGTTACCAGCACTTTCAATAAACATCTTTGTGTCACCGTTGGTCTGAAAATAAAGGTCTCCCCATCCTCCTCCTCCGGCATTTGCATTGATTTTAAACCCAGTGCCCCCTCCGGTGTGTATTAACTCCCCATATACGAGCGGATAAGATGGGTCTTCGCCAATCCTGATCCGGTCAGTCACATGCAGTGATGCAGCAGGATTGTTCGTTCCAATCCCAAATGACCCTGACTTGATGAATGAATTGCCATTTCCACTCAATCCTAGTGTATTAACACCATTTCCATCGTATAAATACACAGAACCAGATTCATCACTGTTTTCCCTGATCCTGAAAATAAGCTGGTCATCTGCAGAATAAACATACATACCATGGGTGTAACCTGATGATTTAACGACCAAATTTGTACCGGGGGATGTGGTGCCTATGCCGAAGTAGCCTCCTGTCAAATAACTGCTTCCCTCACCCTGTAACGAAATTGCTGCTGTGTTTGCACCATTATAAATATTAACCGCACCACACCCATTGCTGTTCTGGCGTAGCACAACTTTATTCTCCCCGAGCGAATTTCTGAAAACTGCAATTCCTGTACTTGAAGTGCCAGGCGCCAGAACATCCAGACGGTATTGGGGACTTGCAGTTCCGATACCAATATTTCCAGTGTTATAATAAATGTTGTTACCGGATGCAATCCAGTAAGAATCTCCTGAGGTCCCGATAGGTACACCATTAATGGAAAACCCACCAGCATCCAGGTTACCGGTCAACTCCAGGTTTCCATTAGGAAATAGCTTCAATTTGTCTGACCCTGCAGGATAATTGTCACCCTGCCAAAGTCTGAATGAAGCATCAACGGGATCAATATAAAGTTGCCAGGTGATTTGGTCGGAAGCATTCGTAAAAATAATTGAAGATTCAAGTGGTTTCTGCCTGATGCGGATATCGCCATCCACAAGATGCAGTTTTGATACAGGAGATGTGGTTCCAATTCCTACAAAACCATTGGAAGCAATCCTCATCCTTTCATCTGAATATTGATTGCCTGCAGCGGTAGTGTAAAACTGAAGGGTGCCAGGCACTGAATTTAGGGTGACTGAACCATCAACATGAGACCCGATGGAGGCTGATTCCTGAAAGGCAGTACCGTCACTTCCCCCAAATGAAATGAATGCCAGTTCATCGTGATCTATTACTGGAACATGAACGCCTGCAGAACCTCCCCTCGATTTATGAAATGTCAGATCCGGACCATCTGAATTTGTATCCCAGGAGTACAAACCCGCACCATTGGCTCCATGGATAGCAAGTACAGGAGGTGCTCCCCACAAATTTGTGAAATAATTCCCCCCAATTCCGACATTACCGCTTTCATAAAAAACATCACTTCCTAGCTTGTTCCAATAGGAATCTTCTGAATTTTTCGAAAAAAGGGAGTAAGGCACACTCACTATTTCTGCGGATCCCATTGAAACATAACTGGTTCCGCCGGCAGGATCAATTAAAACTTCAATGAATTTTGAATTGTTACGCCAATCAATCGCAGAAAAAGCACCAACGGTCGGAGTCCCTGATCCAACGCTGAGATTCAGCATGCCCAATGCATTGGTTGTTTGGGAATGGCTCTCCTGGTAGACAATGGTACCTGAGGCTGAAGTGTTACGGATATT
>JBLRXC010000183.1:0-6162 GCA_047920975.1 Bacteroidales bacterium
ATATGCTGAAACAAGACTTCTTCCCTGAAGGATTTGTCCCAACATGTAATCAGGAATTGGATTGAAGCGGTTGTCGAGTTTTTCGAGAAGTTTGTCATCTTTGGCTGATTCGGGACTTGCTACCATCACATCCCGGATCATGGCATCTATCAACACGGATTCTTTCTCAATGGCTGCGGCCATTACCGTATCACTCACAAAGGGTGTCACGCTCATTATCTGGTTATAGACCTGTAATGCCTGTTGAGGAACGCTTAAATCGATTTCCCACTTCAATGTCTGTGTATTGCCTGAATCTTCTAAATCCTGAATCAGTAAACTCAGAGAATCTGCACTATTGGCATATGTTACCATCATACTCTTCAATACTTGGTCATCAAGATGACCACCTGAACCACCTAAATTGGATGGACAACTTCCTTCAAGTGACCAGGGTGCATCTGGATTAGCTATGATATTCACTGTATTCACAGTAAAAAATTCTGGTTTTAATCTATAATTATCATCAACATGATAATAATAATTAAAATGATTCGCCTGGTTGTTGATATCTGTAGGGGTTCCTACGGGGCCAGTCCAGCTAAACCGATCGCCGGCTGGTGCATTTGCCTGGAACCCTGATGAACCCTGGTTGGGTGAAATACCCATATAAGTACCTGACATATTTTTCAAAACCGAAATATCGCTATTACAATCAGTGAATTCATTACACTTGATTTTTAGGCCATCTGCCAGTCCACGGTTTTGATTCAGTGAAACGAATGCATAATCAAGATTATAGAATACATTATTGTAGATTTCGTTTGGGTTTCCACCTGAATGATTCACATACAAACCAATATAGCCATTATTCGCAGGTGAACTATTAAAAAAGTTATTCTCTTCAACCTGGTAAGCAGTACTCCTCTCAAGATATAAACCATACGCAAGGCCTACCAGTCCAGGAATTTTGAAATTACAGCGAACTACCTGTGCTGATGTTGTTCCGCCAATAAAAACACCTTTCTGATTTGCTACAAAGTTGGTTCGTTTTATCCCCAAATTCTTGGCTGAAGTAGTCATAACGGCATATACTCCGTACATCAGATTATTGAATTCACTGTAAGCCCACTCCCTGCAATCACCCATTGAAGGTAAAGGGTCCAAACATTTTCCATCAACTGTGAACCTGGAGTTATAACTGTCAATCCCTTTTCCTATATAATTTTGCAAACTTTCATTGATGAACTTACAATTGATGAACCCAATACCATTCATGTTCTTCAAATAAACAAATCGTTGGAATGGGTTTTCGTTAATATAGTCATCATCATAAATAAAAAGACAGTCTTTGAAGGAAGATTTTGAAACATAACTATAGTCATATAGTGATACCGTAACACCATTGTTCCTGAAGATTGCGTTTGAAGCCTGTACAATACCTCCTTTATAAAAAGCGAAAGATGGGTCAAGTCCGGGTCGGTATGCATAAATGCCAGCCTGGGAGTTTCTTATCTCTCCCCCATTTTTTATGATAACCTTTCCCTGTTCAGAATCAAATGGCGAATTCACATTGCCCCATACTTCAATTCCATACCATGTACCATTGTTTCCGCACCATTCAGAATTTGATATTAGTCCATTGTTAATAATTAGTTCGGCACCGTTTTGAACAACGATTTTCGTATCATCCGCCATAAATACATTACCATTGATTGTCAGTGTGTTTCCTGTGTTGATAATGATATCGCCTGTTAAGAGTTTATTTTCCTCCCAGGTTATATCAGTATTTATAACAATTGGTGTAACAAGTTGACAATCTATAGCCATCTTCAATGCATTGTATACATTGAGTCTCCCAAAACCCAATTCTTCTGATAATCCCGGATAGGTAGGATTAAAATCATAGTTATAAAGGCCATCATGCACTTTATCAGCTGAATTCTGCAGAATTTCTCGTACTTCAAAATTAGAAAGCGAAGGATTGGCTGACCAGATAAGGCCAGCTGTTGCACTTACCATTGGGGAGGAAAAAGAGGAGCCGGTACCCCAGCCATAATTGCTAACACCATTACTAACACTGGACGTTGAATATATGTCCATACCTGGGGCAGCGATTTCAATTTGAAGTGTTTCTGGTTCATATGGATGATATACAACACCAAAAGGAGCTAAAAAATCGTCCTGATCAGTAGCAGTAACTGAGATTACCCAGGGGCGTATCGCCGGCCAAGCTACCCAATTGGCATAGGGTGTGCTATTTCCTGATGAAGCAATCGTTAACCCACCAGTATTATTTGGCAAAACCGGGTATTCATAAAAATTATTCAGCAGTACATCAATTTGCGCATCATAGTAAAATTGGTTACCCAATGAAAGTTGTATTATATCAGCTCTGGGTTCTAAACCATTGATTGCATAATCGATCGCTTTCCTGAGTGGAACTGCCCAATAAATTCCGAGATTATCCCCAAGTTTTATTGGAATAACAGAAATCCCCATTTGATGGTTCCCTCCAGCGATGCCGGAAACTCCAATTCCATTGTTGGTTTTTGCAGCAATAATGCCGGCCACAAGCGTTTCATGATCTTCATAAAAGCTTCCAACATTTGGCCGTGAATCATTGTTTGAATATCCGCTGGGCAGAGTAAATTCATAGCCTTTCCAGTCGTCAACTTTTTCATTTGGATCATTAATGCTCGTATTGCAAATCCCATCACATCCGTCTCCTGTTGATGGATCATTCCAAATTTGCCAGTCATCCTCTCCAGGGTTATGGTAAATGTTTTCATATCCATCTTGTCCTGGACCCAAATCCTCATGGTCCCAATATACGCCTGAACCGATTACTGCAACTCTAATATTACTTTTTCCCATTTCTATCTCCCATCCCTTGTATCCTTCAATTGTTTCAAGATACCATTGGTTAAAAGATAGTTCGTCATTGGGTAAAGAATGATATTTAAGCTCAAAATTCATTTGAAAATATTGCACCTTCGGATCATCATTGATCTTTTGAGCTAATGGTATGTACATGGAATCCCTTGGCATTAAATAGGTATAGAAGCCGAGACTGCTTATATTTTCTGCAGTCAGGTTGTACTGTTCCTCAATTTCAGATATTTCATTCATTAAAATATCCTCAATATATTTAACCACAATTAATGATGTGTCAATTTTTGTTGTGTCCGATCCAATAATGCTTATATAGTAGCCATTAAAAAATTCAAGATTGAAATCATAACTTCGTAAGGCCTGACCAAAAGCAATACATTGAATAAAAATAAAAATGTTAATAAGAGCTATATAATTCGTTTTCATTTTGATAGTTTTAAATTGATAAAAAGATAAATACCCGCTCTAAAAAAATAATACAATGATCATCTCTCCTTACAGCCTTTTGCAACAGAGCTTTGCAAACGGCTAATTTCTATAAACTTCCTAATAAATTTCCCACATTGATAAATCCTCTTGTTTCTGACATAAATAACCTTTAGAAAATGACTATAGTTTTGTATTTCAGTGATTTGTAATAATTGGGTGGGGGGGGGTAAAAGCTTGATAATCAACGATAATCACAATGTATCTAATAATGCTTCTCCCGCTTATCGGGAGGTTTTTCCTGCAATATAAATGCAGCAGTTTAAACATTTTCTTTTGTGTAATTAATTGCATATGCAATAATAAATAAAACATTCCGAAACTCAATGGGAAAAATTATTTTTTAAATGATATTTATAATGATTCTAAATAACCATGCAACACGGAATATTAGGCACTGGAACAGGGTTCACAGTTCTAAGAGTACCCGCTTCTCAACGCGCTTAGCTCTAAGCTCTTTGCCCTTAGCTTTTGGCTTTTAGCTCTGGGCTCTCCGCAACCCACTCCCCACACTCCCCTTTTCACTTCCCACTTTGATTATTTGGTATTTGTACTTTTCCTTTATTCCCCGGATTTTCCCTAATTTCGCATGACTAAAATATCGGTTTGATCCCAAAGGATACCATACAGGCAATCATTGACACCGCCCGGGTTGAGGAGGTGGTTGGCGAGTTTGTGAACCTCCGGAAAAGAGGGGTGAATCTCATTGGCCTGTGTCCGTTCCACAACGAAAAGACACCCTCATTCACAGTTTCGCCGGCCAAAGGGATCTATAAATGTTTCGGTTGCGGTAAAGCAGGGAATGCAGTCAATTTTGTGATGGAGCATGAGCATTATACTTACCCTGAAGCGCTGAAATTCCTTGCGAAAAAATACAACATCGAAATTGAAGAGGAAGAACAAACACCAGAACAACTGGAGGCGCAGAATGAGAAAGAGAGCCTTTTTGCCATTTCTGAATTTGCCCGGAAGTTTTTTTCACAACAACTTTTCGAAACAGAAGAGGGAAAATCAGTCGGACTCAGTTATTTTAAAAACCGGGATCTCAGGGAGCATACCATAACGCTTTTTCAATTGGGATACAGTCCTGATGCATGGGATTCGTTTACCAGACATGCGCAACAGAGTGGATTCAAAACTGAATACCTGGTGAAGTCGGGACTGACCATCGAAAAAGGAGGCAGTCACTTCGACCGGTTCAGCGGGAGGGTCATTTTTCCGATCCATAATCTTTCCGGCAGGATCATCGGTTTTGGAGGTCGGATCCTTAAATCGGACGAAAAAAAAGCCAAATACATCAATTCGCCCGAATCGGAGATCTACAACAAGAGCCAGGCTTTATACGGCATCTATTTCGCGAAAACAGCCATCATCAAAAAAGATTTCTGTTTCCTTGTTGAGGGATATACCGATGTGATCTCACTTTACCAGGCGGGTTTCGAGAATGTGGTTGCCAGTTCCGGGACTTCACTTACGGTGGATCAGATCAGGCTGATCAAACGCTATACTGCCAACATCACCATCCTTTACGATGGCGATGAAGCCGGCATCAAAGCATCTTTCAGGGGCATTGACATGATCCTTGAACAGGGAATGAATGTCAAAATCGTGATGTTTCCCGATGGTGAGGACCCCGACTCCTTTGTCAGATCGCACCGTTCATTGGAAGTGGAAGAGTTTTTAACCGGGCAGGCACGCGATTTTATCCAGTTCAAGACTGCCATCCTGCTGAAGGTTGTTGACAATGATCCCATCAAACGCGCTGGAATGATCAGGGAAATTGTACAGTCCGTCTCTTCAATCCCTGACCAGATCATCCGGTCTGTTTATATCAGGGAGTGCTCAGAAATGATGGAGGTGGGTGAGCAAACACTGACCAATGAGCTGAATAAAATCCTGCGGAAAAAATTCAAACACAATTTTCAGCCACAGAGTCAGGAAGAATTGCCGGAGGTAACCGGGTATACTGCTGAGAAGCAAATCACAGTTGATTTGAATGATACTGAGCATCAGGAAAGAGATCTTATCAGGATACTTTTAAATTATGGATCTGAGGAGATAACATTTGAAGAGTTGGATGAAGATCAGCAAAAAAAGGTCATTCATCAGAAAGTTGCTTTTTTTATCGTAAATGACCTGAACAGGGATGAGATTCAGTTCAGGAATCAGAATTACCAGAAGATTTTCAATGCTTATTCAGAACGCCTGGATAGAGATGAAATTCCTGATAGCAGGCTCTTTACCAATCATACCGATCAGGAAGTGGCAACAACAGCCATCGATCTGCTTCAATTGCCTTACCAGCTCAGTGAGAAGTGGAAGGCAAAAGCCAGGATTGAAG
Source organism: Bacteroidales bacterium (assembly GCA_047920975.1). Classification (GTDB taxonomy): domain Bacteria; phylum Bacteroidota; class Bacteroidia; order Bacteroidales; family JAADJA01; genus JAADJA01. The sequence goes on from JBLRXC010000183.1 coordinate 5,702, forward strand.
TGAACGATGAGACCGATCAGTTGAAGCAGACAGTGGTTAGTTCAGTATACGCTTTCAAGGCAAAGAAAATTGAACAGTTGATCGCTCAAAACCAGCAGGAGATTAAAACCATCCAGGGAGAAAAGCAGGACGAAGACCTTCTGATCCTTATGAACAGGCAAAAAGAGTTGAAAGACATCAGCAAAAAATTAAATCTTTCACTGGGCCGCATCATCACCCGATGAGTCTCCTGCGAACCATCTGGGATTTTAGATTGGTGATTTGTGATCTTAGATTTGTGATTTCTTGCACAACCAGTTCTTAACTCTTGGCCTTTGGCTTTTAATCATGAATCAAAAATCACAATTCAAAATTCGCAAATCAAGGACATTTCTGTTCGATGTTTGAAGTTCGAAGTTGAGTTCACAGTTTATGTCAAGGTCTCAACCAGCAACGAGCAACAAGCAACCAGCAACTTGCTC
>JBLRXC010000184.1:0-6154 GCA_047920975.1 Bacteroidales bacterium
CAAAAATACTTTTCTGAATGTCGAACATATTGAACCGGGAATCTACTATCTGAGATTCAGCAACACGGATCACCGATTTGTGCGGAAGGTTGTTGTTTACCGGTAGCCAGTAACAGATTAGTTTTCCCTCAGCACATACTCATCATACTCAATCTCAAACCTGAGTTTGTGTTTTGATTCTTCCTGGGCAAGACTCATAAAAACATTTTTCAGGGGTGCAGTGGGGGCGCGGTCTGCCAAAGCTATGTAGAGTTTGAATGCAGCCTTTTCTTTTTTCATGGCCAGCACCAGTGCTTCTTCGTAGGTCATGTTGGGTGATGGTTTCACGTTCACCATGTAATCGGCAATTTTCAGGTCGGCAACCTGTTCCGGCTCCAGCTTGTAAAAGCCCTCTTCCTCGATTTTCAATAGTCGCTGTTTGTGACGAATCTCCTCTTCGGCAAATTCGGTGAAGACCTGGCGCATGTCATCGGTTTTAGAATTTTCTGCCAGTTCGCGGTAAAAATCAACGGCCATCTGTTCTTCATTCATGGCAAAATCGAGGATGTCGTTTACGGATTTAAATTCTTTCATGGTTGTATGTTGTATTTTTAAAGTTTTTCAAATATGACTTCTATTCTTTGTGTTTTTCCCTATGTGACCTACTGTGTCTATGTGGTTGATTATTTTTGAAATTCTATGTGTTGTTCCCTATGTGCCCTACTGTGCCTATGTGGTAAAATCTTCCGCCGTTTCAGATGAAATTCGCAGGAACTTTTCAAACTCCTCCTCAAACCTTTTTACCACACTGTCGCAGCCATGATCGAACAACCTGCCGGGGTTCGCACCCGCAGTAACTGTAAATACAAACCTCCGCTCATTCTCCTTTCCCGGGAGCAACGACATGGCCTCCGTCAGCGCCTCTTTGGGGGTTTCATGTCCCTTCAATCCAAAATGGCCAAGCAGTGCATTCAACTGGCTGAAACTATCCATCTCTGTTTTTACAGGCATCACAGCGTCAAATTCCTGGATCATTTTTTGAGTATTGGTAAAACTGCCCCCCGTCTCAAATGGCATGGAAGCCGGCAGGATCAGATTGCCTAGCGCAGCCGTATCAGACAGAAAATAATCCTGCACCACAATAAAATCTGCAGCCAATAACCATTCAGTAACCTTCTTCCGGTCTTCGGCGCAGCCAACCGGGTCTTCTCCAAAGATGAAGAGGTTTTTCAGAACGCCCTTATCAAGCAATGTTTCAGGATTCTGAACCAAAGTTACCGGCACATCCTTCAAACCCCATTTTTCTCTGATCTGCATTTGATATTCCGGATCATCAGCGGGAACTGCACCTACTCCAATATACGGCGCAACACCCATATCAAACAGCCCCTGTGCATTGTTTTTCTCTTTCAGAGAGATCAGTCCTGATGATGTTTTGCTAAGCTTACCGGTGATCATAGCGAGATTCTTCAACTCAATGGTTGAATTTGAATCCACCTCTTTTTCTGAAAAGATAAGGATGGCATTCATCTCTTTGTTGAATACCGTGGCGAACTCAATAATATCCTCCGCTGAGTCAACACCTGACAGTTGCACCAGGTCATCAAATTTTTCTTTGAGAACACTTTGCTTGTAATCTTCAAAGCCATCACACCGGTCTTTGATAAACAATCCGTTCTGCAACCCCTGCGAAAGGAGATAGTGATTCACCGCTTTCACAAAATGGTAATACGATTTGATGATCAGCGAACCATTTGCCTTATGCAGCATAGGACTGTCGGAATGGATTGTAACAAGTTCTACGGGCACACCCGCTTTGTATTGCAGGTTGTTGATCATGAACCCGACTACTGCGTTGTCCATGTTGATCTCAGAACCAACAAGGTAAATCCTTGAAGCCCCTTTAAGTTGTTCAAAAGAAACATTGTCAGAAGAACCTGAGAGATATCCGTCACCCCGGCCGAGATAGTGAAAGCTGCTGACGTTGTTGGTTTTTACGCCTCCCCGTGCCAGTTTCTGAATCATGTACATCTCCTCATTTGTCAACCTTGCACCGGCAAAGAAGAAGTTTTCATCCGGTTTCACTTTCCTCATCTTTTCTGTCAAAAGCCCATAAGCTTTTTCAAACGTAATCTCCCTGAATTGTCCGTCAATTTTTAGCAATGGTTTAGTAATCCTTGTTTTATCATTGATGTAATTGTAGCCGAATTTCGGGAACCGGCAGAGGTTACCGTCTTTGTTCACCAGGCCCTGTGAGCCGGTGGTCTGCATCACGAATCCGTTTTTATGATTCAGTGTGATCGCACAACCAATAGAACAGTAATTACAAATGGTCTGAACCGGATCAAGCTTAACAGGTCCGGGTTTGAATTTAAAATTCTCCGAAATAGCGCCGGTAGGACATGTTGAAATGCACATCCCGCAAGATTCGCATTGGGTATCCTGGAGCTTGTCACCCATACTTGGCGCCACATAGGTTTCAAAACCGCGGTTGATCAGTCCCAATGCATTGGCTCCCACTACATCTCTGCAAATCCTCACGCAGCGGGAGCAGAGAATACATTTGTTGTTGTCAGTTTCGATGAACGGATGCCTGAAATCTACAGGATATTCTTTGAACTCACCCGCAAATCTTTTCTGTTCGGCATCATATTCTGTACTGAGCTTTTTCAGATCGCAGGTGAAGTATTCTGCACAGCCGCACTCGAAGCATCTCTGTGCTTCTTTGAATGCAACAGCTTCATTGGCATAACCCAGTTCAACCTCATGGAAATTCATCCGGTCTTTTGGATCAAGTGTTGGCATCTCTTCACGGAGCTGACGTTTGAATTTTCCCAGGTAATCTTCAGAGACCTGCACTTTGAAATTCTCTTTCTTCGACAAAAATTCTGGTTTTGCCGGAACAACCGGCTGACCTTTAAGATATTGATGGCAACTCAGGGAGGCTTTTTTAGCCTGGCCAATGGCTTCGATCAGTGTAGCTGGGCCTGTAACACCGTCACCTGCTGCAAAAACATTGGGAATGCCTGTTTGCAGGGTTTTAGGGTCGGCTTCAATGTCTCCCCAGCGGTTCTGTTTTAGTTGGGAACCGTTGATGGCAAAAGCGTTGTTGATATCATCGAGGAAATTCACATGGGTTTTCTGCCCGATGGCAGCCAGCATATAATCTACCTCTATGTCAAATTCCGATCCTTCAACCGGAACCGGCCTTCTCCTCCCGGAGGCATCTGGTTCTCCCAGTTCCATTTTCAGGCAGGTAACCGACTTCACATTTCCCTGCTCATCTTTGTTTACCTTAGTAGGATTGGTCAGAAAAAGATATTCAACCCCCTCCAGTTTCGATTCATGGATCTCTATCGGGTTGGCCGGCATCTCTTTTTCGGTACGGCGGTAGATCACATACACTTTTTTAGCGCCACACCGCAGTGAGGTCCGGCAGCAGTCCATGGCTGTATTCCCACCGCCGACAACAGCCACCGTTTTTCCTGAAAAATCAGCCCGTTGTCCTGTTAGTTCCATCTCTTTCAGGAAGTCAATCCCGGAGAATACGTTTCCGGCATCATCGCCTTCGCAACCGATCCGGGTACCTTTTTGTGAGCCTATGGTCAGGATCACGGCATCATAGTCCTTTTTCAGATCGCTGAAACTGACATTCCCTCCAAGTTTTTTATTGTAAAATATGTTTACACCCAATTCTGTGATGTTGTCGATCTCTTTCTGTAAAATATCATTTGGCAGTCTGTATTCGGGAATTCCATAGCGCAGCCATCCGCCACCTTTCGGCGCTGCCTCATAAATATCTACCTGGTGACCCTCCTTCTGAAGGAAGAATCCACAGGAAACGCCGCCCGGTCCGGCACCGATCACAGCCACCTTTTTGCCGGTTGAAGGCTTCACTTCCGGTTTCCATTTGTTGGGCGACATCAGATCAATGTCGGAGGCAAACCGCTTGAGGTAATCAATACCCACGGGAGCACCTTCATCCAGGAGGTTTCTCCGGCACGCCACTTCACAAGGCCTGACGCAAACCCTGCCGCACACAGCCGGCAACGGATTGGTCTCCTTGATCAGGGCCACTGCATCAGTGTACATTCCTTTCTCTATGTAGGAGATATAACCCTGAACGTCAACACCGGCAGGACAGGTCTGTTTGCAGGGACCCATGCAATCGGCGTAGTGGTTGCTCAGCAGGAGGTCAAGCGCCATCTTGCGTGCTTTGAGCACCTTTTTGCTGTCGGTGGTGATCTTCATCCCCTCGGCGATCTTAGTTGAACAGGAGGTTTGAAGCCCTCTTGCCCCTTCAATTTCGACCACGCAGACATAACAGGAGGAGAATGGCTCCAGCCTTGGGTCATGACAAAGCGTTGGGATCACAATATTGTTCCGCTGAGCAAGTTCCAGAACGGTTTCACCCGGATTGCCCTCTACGATTTTGTCGTTGAGAATGATGTTGAGATGTGCGCTCATATTTTATTGCCTTTAGCCTTTAGCTGTTGGCCTTTGGCTTTTCTGCATGATTGCAGGTAGCCATAGACCATAAGAGCTATAAGCTTTCTTTAATTTTTTTAATTAAGTTGTTGATCATGCATTGTTCACGATGAATTTTTTCAATAATGGGTTTTGACTGATATCTATACTAACCGTCAATAAACATGCTACGATACTTAAAATTGCCTTTTTCAGTACAACTTGTTTTAATTAATGATGACTAATTTATTGAATTGTGAAATGTAATTATCGTAGCTAATGTTATATAAATAAATCCCCTCTCTAACCTGTTTACCACTATTATCTTTACCACTCCAAACCTGGTTCCTTTGCCCAATAATATCGAATACTCTTATTATTTTACCAGGCAAATCGTAAATATTCAGTTGCGCATTTTTACAGTTTGCAGGCAATTGAAATGAGAAAGTTGTGAAATCTTTGAAAGGGTTGGGATAGTTTGATAAATGAATGGTATTTCTTTCATGAATATCAAGACCGGTGATCGTTGAGTCCAGGTCATGGAAATATGTGGTAAATGTTTCACCGTAATCGCTGCTGTAATCGATGTAAAGCCAGGTATGATCACCGGAGGGAGCAGGGGTTGCTCTTTTAACGTAAAATGAACCCGGTTGCCTCCCGGCAGTGTACGTGACTCCCCAATAAAAGATATCGATATATCCCGATTCAAATTTTTCCGTCCATGTATAACCTGTATCAACACTGTGAAAAATTTTGTAATGATAATCAGGCCACCAGGAAACTAAATATATTTCTCCTGGGTTCGTCCCACGGCTGATTTGTGGTGAATATCCACTTACCGACCAAAAGGCAGTTGTGCTATCAATTGGGATTTCTGTGCAAGTTTGACCATAATCAATTGTATGAACAAAATTGTAATATAGACCTGGTTCTCCGTAAACACCATAAAACTCAGGTTCAGAGAAACCAATTTCTGTAAAAGGACAAATTACCGTTATTGGTAAAAGATCAAACGTACTGGCAAAATCAATACTTTTAAAAAATCCTTGATAGTTTCCTCTAAATATCAATCCCTGGATTGAGCCAGTAAAATATTTTGTATAGTCAGGATAATCTTCCCTATATGTCCAATTATCTCCGCTATCAAAACTTACCCACAATTCATTCCATCCATAATTATAAAGAGCACCATCAGCAGCATCCCCGAGCACCTTACCAATTTTCATTTCATCGGGTGGAGGAACTTCGATATTTTCATATTGTAACGAAATGTGTTCACCATTGTCGGCCGAACGAAAGATCCCGTAATGAACCTGTCCATTGTTATCTATATACCAGTGACCTGAAAAATATATCTCTCCGGGCTGGGCGCCCCTTGTTATCTGGCTGTAAATATTAAAATGTATGAAACAAGTTGCAAGACATAAAATGAAGGATAGTGTTTGGTTTTTCATAATTGGGTAATTAATGTGTTAAAATTAGTTTATTTATCTGTGTAGAGCAATTATCATAATAGATATTGTATAAATAAATCCCTGTTTTAACCCGTTTACCATTAGTATCTTTACCATTCCAAACCTGGCTCTTGTTCCCAACAATATCGAACACGCGTTTTAAGTTCCCAAACAAATCGTAAATATTCAATTGTGCATTTTTACAGTTCGCCGGTAAATTAAATGAGAAAGAAGTGAATTCGTTAAATGGGTTG
>JBLRXC010000185.1:0-6124 GCA_047920975.1 Bacteroidales bacterium
CACGGTCATCATCAACATCATCAGATTGTATATGATATCTTCAACAGGTATAGTCCCGATCCGGATGTTGAGGATATGTGCCGGATTGTACCACACGACCTGATCATCAATGAAACTTCCGGTCAGAATCCCATTCACCGTAAGGAATGGAATGATGATGACAAAATAGGAAAGCAGAAACATGCTAAGCCATGGCTGGTTTTTTTTCAGGTTGTAGAGGATCAGCAATGAGGTGGCAAAGAAGGTGATGCTGGTGTAAAGGCGGTTGAAATGAATGGCTGCGCTCACAATCAGAATAAAGCTGAGCACCAGCAAGAATGGCCGGTAGATCTTCTTCAGCGGGTCAACTTTCAGGTAAGCGATCAGACAAGCATAGATAAAGACGCAGGCGTACGGCACCACTATGAAAAACATCCACTCTTCAAGTGGCAGCCCAAGCATGCGAAAGCCGATAAGATAATCATCATTGAAAGACCAGATACCATAGTATGTAAAGATCGCATCCCAGGCAATAAACAGAGTGACCATGATGAAAATGGCCGGAAACAGGTATTTCCAGTTCCTGTAGAAAGCCACCTTTTTATCGAAGCTCAGGATGAGCGGAATCGAAATGGTGAACAGGTTCAGATATAAATAGAGTTTATCCATAACACATGCTATGTTTAACGCAGGGAAAGCCCCTGCTGGATGATGACTATTATGAAGAAGATGGTCTGGATCAGGATCACCGGCAGCGCCAGCCTGTTTTTCCTGTTGGCTACAAACCGGAAGGTTCCGAGCAGCATAAAGAAAGCGATGATCCACCAGGCAGCATAGTTCTGGATGGGGATGGTTCCGCCGGCCCAGCTCCAGAAATCAAACCGAATGGCTACAGGTTCGAGCAAAATGTCATACGATACCATCAGCGTGGCTGCAGCAGCCGATTTCAGCCAGACTGACCAGTGAAAGCAGTCAACCAAAGCTGCTGTGGTAAAGACCAGAACCGCCCAATTGACGCCAATGATCAGCGGCACGTCGAAGAGCTTGATGCCAAGACCTGCACCGTAAGTGTATTCGCCAAAGAGGACGCCTGTCAGGATTCCGGTCAACTCGATGAGATAACCGGCTAAAGCAATCAGCCCAAACCAACCCAGGTAGGTTTTTCCAAAACCTTCGGCATTGTAAAGAATGATGAACGTGGCAAAAACCAGGTTGTAAGGAGTGAGTAGCATCAGGCTGTCGGTATGGCCGGACAAAACGGTTACAACACCTACCAGGTAGATAACGATCAGCAAAAACATGCTGAACATGAACCTGTTCTTTATAAAGCTGATGATGGAGTCTGACATATTTCTGATAAAATTTTAGCTGATAACAAACACAATGGGATCCCCCCTCCGGGATGAACACTGCCACCGCAAAAATAAAGTCCGCTAATGTCACTGCTTTCATTCGTATGGCGCAGAAATGCCGCAAATTTGTTGTTGGAACTGTTGCCATAGAGCGAACCACCCAATGAGGAGGTTTTTCGCTCAATGTCAGGGGGCGATAGAATACTTTCGTTCTCAATATATTTTTCGATATCTGTTTTCAGTATACCGTTTATTTTCCGGATGATGGCCTGCCGGTAACCCGGTATAAGCGCTTCCCAATCCTGACCGGTATCGCGCGGCGCATTGATCATCACAAACCAGTTTTCGCAACCGGGCGGTGCGTCTTCAGGTACATCCTTTGAAGTTATTGCGATATAAACCGTGGGATCCTCAGCAGGCCCTTTGCCGGAAAAAATTTCCCGGAACTCATTTGGATAGTCATTGCTAAAGAAAATATTGTGAAGACCAAGTTCACTGAATGTTCGTTTTATTCCCCAATAAAATATCAGCGCAGAACTTGACCTTTCCTGCCTGAGAACACGCTCAGGGGCTTTCAGGTTTGGCAGTAATTTCCGGTAGGTGGGTGTAATATCCATGTTTGAAACCACAACATCAGCCCCGGAAGTTTTTGTGGAGGTTCTAACACCTTTTACCTGTTCGTTTCCAATGAGAATCTCTTCAACGCGCTCATTAAAACTGAATTCAACGCCAACACTGATTGCAAGCTGGACCAATGATTGAGTTATCTGATATATTCCTTTTGCCGGAATAAAAGTTCCAATACCATGTTCAAGATGTGGGATGATGTTGAGCATCCCGGGTGCCCGGTAAGGATCAGAGCCATTGTATGTGGCATACCTGTCGAAAAGCTGAACCAGTTTTGGGTTTTGAAGTGCAGTTTTATTGGCCTCGTGCATGGTACTGAACAAACTTAGCTGGTGCAGGTTCAGTAATGATCTTCCCACATCCTTTGTAAGCCAGGTAGTCCATCGGTTCAGAGGTTTCTCCATAAAGGTTCTTCCTGCCAGTTCATACATTTTCCGGCTCTTTTTGAAATGCTTAAGGACAGCATCCTGCGGAACCCCCAATTTTTCGAAAACCTCAACAGCAAACTTATGAAGGTCTGCCCATGCCGTGAGTGTAGTTCCATCATCCCAGAAATAGCGGCATGACTCCTCTTTTCTGATATAATTAAAATATTCCCGTGGATTTTTCCGGCTGAGTATAAACAACTCATCAACCAGGTGAGGCATAGTAAATAGTGATGGTCCGGCATCAAATCTGTAACCACCCTGTTTAAAAGAGGTTAATTTGCCCCCTGGATAGTTGTTGGCTTCAATCACCGTAACCTGATATCCTTTGTTGGCAAACCTGATAGATGTTGCCAGACCTGCAACACCGGAACCTATGATGATTGCTCTTGTTTTTGTCATGGCCAGCAGTTGAACAATGGGATGAAACTAAATCTTTTTCTTCTTCCAGGCAAATTTTACAAGTTCATAAAGATCAACATATTCCAGGGTTTTTTCATGGGTTGCCTCAAGGCATACAAGAGGTGCTTTGCCTGCCCGCCAGGCTTCTACCCACCTGGATGCACATAGACACCAATGGTCGCCGGGGTGAAGGCCGGGAAACTGATATTCAGTAATTGGCGTACTCAGATCATTACCGACTGCTTTGGAAAACTCCAGAAAGTCAGCAGTCATTACTGCACATACAGTATGTACTCCGTGATCGTCACTTCCGGTATCGCAACATCCATCTCGATAAAACCCGGTCATTGGCTTCGTGCTGCACGTTGCCAATTTTTCACCAAAAACATTTTTACGCATGTGCATTTCAAGTTAATTATGTTATTAACAAACTTATAGCGCTTTGGTTCTTGACAGGGCAGTTAGAAATATGACGTTTTACTGCAGAAATAATACAGAAGAGATCATTTTCTTTTCAGTTCAGCACCACTTTTTTAATGATCATTAAATAAATTCCTCATAATCCAAACATTAGTATTATCTTTGCCGAAATTATAATATCTAATACAATGAACAAAGGAACAGTAAAATTCTTTAACGAAGCGAAAGGTTTCGGATTTATTAAAGATGCTGAAAGCGACAAGGAATATTTTGTCCATGTCTCCGGACTGGTAGACCAGATCAGAGAAGAGGACCAGGTAACCTTCGACCTTGAGCAGGGAAAAAAAGGATTAAATGCGGTAAATGTTAAACTTCAATAGTTTATAATCATAAAGAACATTTAAGATTTTATCCCCCGCTTTCAGCGGGGGATTTTTTTTGCCGAAATCACTATTTCCGTGAACTTTTGTATTTTTATCAGAAATCTTATTTGAAACAGTCTTAACAGTATGTTTAAATTCCTGAACAAACAGTATCCGTTCAATGATGATTTAAAAGACAATACCAGGATCATCTTTTTTATCAGTATGGGAGTTTTTGTTTTCCTGTTTCTTTTTCAGCCCCTGCAGATTGATTCGCTGGCAACACGCGACAAATATTTCCTCGTGATCGGATTGGGAATAATTACCTTTCTTTCTTTGAGCCTCAACCTTCTCATTCTACCAAGTCTTTTTCCCGGAATCCTAAAAGGATCTAAATGGAATGTAAAAAAAGAGATCATCTGGGATATCTGGATACTTTTTACAGTCTGCGTCGGCTATTTTCTTTATTACAAAGCACTCGGCATTATGGCCTTTGGATTCGACATGATCATCACCATGATTCTGATCGCTATTGTTCCCATATCAGTCCTGATCACTTTTAACAGGAACCGCCTGTTGCGGTCGCACCTGAAATCGGCCAATGAACTTAATATTAAACTGAAAGAGAATAAATCATTACCGGAAAAACTGGTTCATTTTATTTCGGATTACCAGAAAGATAATCTGTCCATTAAGGTAGGCCTGATCATGATTGTTCGGTCAGCCAACAACTACATTGAAGTATTCTGGAAAGAAAACCAGGCGGTCAGGAGTCAAATGGTGAGGTGCAGCCTTACAAAAGCCGAGGAGGTATTGGCAGATACATGGTTCATTTTCAAATGCCACAGATCCTATCTGGTTAACATTCATCATATCGATAAAATTGAAGGAAGTCCGCAAGGCTACCAGTTGTTTTTTGAAAAAATTGATTTCATTGTTCCTGTTGCAAAGAATTATACCAAACAACTAAAGGATCTTATCTGATCTTAATCCCTCCATTTGTTTTTCAGCACCTGCGCGGGGCATTTTCATCCCTAAAATTTAATGCGATAACTATTTTTCGGTTGTTCATCCCTATTATTTCATTCAGGGAAAGCTCTGACTTAATTTTGACGTTTTAAATGAATTGTCGATCTGATTCTCCAAAATTCAGCGAAACAGGTTACCGGGCTTAGAGGACAGACAATACAATGCGACAACTCAATTTACTAAATTAAAACATGCAACATGGAATCATTTAACATAGGCGACCTCCATATTCAACTACCGATAATCCAGGGAGGGATGGGTGTTGCTGTTTCACTTTCGCGCCTGGCATCTGCCGTCGCTAAGGAAGGAGGCATAGGAGTTATCTCAGCTGCAGGAATTGGAATGATTGAGCCGGATTATAAAAGAAATTTTCAGGAAGCGAATAAACACGCACTGGCGGGGGAGATCAAAAAAGCCCGCAGCCTTACCAGCGGTATTTTGGGTGTGAACATCATGATGGCCCTGACCGATCATGAGGCACTCATCAAAGTGGCCATCGAAGAGAAGATTGATGTAATTTTTTTGGGAGCGGGATTACCTCTCAATATTCCTCGTTTTATTCAGGATGCAGGGCTAAATGGCCACCACACCAAACTGATCCCAAAAGTCTCTTCAGCCAAAGCAGCCAACCTGATATTCAGGTACTGGGAGTCAAAATACGGTTTTGTTCCTGATGCTGTGGTTGTAGAAGGCCCTATGGCTGGTGGACACCTTGGCTTTCATAAAGACAACCTCACCAACAACATGGTTCCTCTGCACCAGCTTGTCAAAGAAACTGCACTGGCACTTATCCCGTTTGAAAAAACGCACCGAAGATTGATCCCTGTTATTGCAGGAGGCGGGCTTTACACTGGTAAAGATATCTATGAAATCATGAAATCGGGAGCCAAAGCGGTCAAGATCGGAACCCGGTTTGTCACCACTCACGAATGTGATGCATCCATTGAATACAAGAACAGCTACCTGGCAGCTGGAAAAGATGATATCATCCTCATCGATAGTCCGGTAGGTTTACCTGGGAGGGTGGTCAAAAATAAATTTGTTCAGCAAATCATGAATGGTGAAGCCAAGCCTTTTAAATGTCCCTGGAAATGCCTTTCATCATGCAATTATAAAGAAGCACCTTTTTGTATTGCGCAGGCATTGTTCAACTCAGCTAAGGGCAACATGGAAGAAGGTTTTGCCTTTGCAGGCACCAATGCGTGGATGGCAACCGAAATCAGCCATGTATCCGATGTGTTTTCAGACCTTATCGCTGGCTACAACCATGAATCATTGTTGCGAAAACTGTCAACCGGCCGGTTTGTCAAGTCAGAACCTGTTGGCTGTGTCAATTCATAAACATTGACTTATTTTTTCAAAGAAATTCAACAGGTGAAGCTTAACGTTTAGCGCTTTCTGTCTGACGCTATTTCTTAAGATCTATCAGTCTGCAAATATTACTGAATATTTCATCAACCGAACCAATGCCATTGACTGAAGCAAATAACCCCTTATCTTTGTAATAGTTGATCAATGGTTGGGTTTG
>JBLRXC010000186.1:0-6033 GCA_047920975.1 Bacteroidales bacterium
TTCTGAAAGATTCTTCAATCTGTTTTAAGCCCAATCTCCCATAGGTTCCATTACTTATTCTTGATACATATGAAATTTCTTTTCTTTATTAAATTGAAGTAGTCTTTCCCAAGAATCTCGAAAACGATTTGGCCATTTTCCAGGATAAGAATTTTTCTTATGCCAAATAAATTCTTCTGTCCAATACCAGCCCTGTTTGCGCATTGCCAAGATTAACTCCATAACATAAGTACTGCGTTCACCCGCAACAACCTTCTCTTTTATGTTAAGAATAAATGTGCCTGTTGGTTTTAATACTCTTAATAATTGTTTTGAAATTGGCAAAAACCATTCAACGTATTTATCTGGGTGAATGCCACCATAAGTCCCTTTTCTTTGGTCTGCATAAGGTGGTGAAGTTACAATCAAGTCGACAGAATTTTCAGTAAGTACCTTTAACTTTTCCTTGCTATCACCCAAATATATGTCAGTAAAAATCTCCATTTTATTTTTTCTTTACCTTACAAATTTACCATTTTTTATTCTGTTCGTTTCCGCTCCTAAAATAAAAACTTTTTTTAAGAATATGGTAATGCAAAGCCCGAAAGCGCTTAAATGTAAGTTGGCCTGCGCCTCGTTAAGTCCATCAATCCAACCGCAATAGGTTTTGACCAGTAACAAATTCTCCGATCTTCACCTGCAAAAAGTATGTTACAATGGATTGGATTCTCTGAGCGAGCAAACGACCTTCGACTTTAAGAAAAAAGTGCCCCTGAAAAAAGATCAGTGATCCGGGCACAATTGAAAGTGTTGAACCGTTTGGTATTACAATGTTGTCGTTTACAATAACGGTATCCACATCCCAGACACCGGATACATTGCCTGAGACAGAGATCTGCGAGGCCAAAAGATGAAAAGTCAGTGTCAACTGAAAGAACAGAGCGAAAAGTGCAATTTTCATAATGAACCTGATCCTCTGAATGCGTTTAGAAAAATCTGGATTACCTGAACAAGCGGTGACACCCGGATCAACCAAACCAATGGCCACTATATAATGTTTTGGCCGCCGGTTTGGCTTCGTAAAAGCCGATAAATTCTGTCAGCACAAACTTGAGCTGACAAAATAAAAATGGCTGAAAGACCATTGTATGCTTATTTCCAAAGCCCATTTCATCATTGAAAAAACAGACTTCCGGCCGGGATTCAATAGTGAGTGGCAGGTCATAAAACCAGGTATTTTTCAGGAACTTAAAGATATGCTGGTCTGCCAGCTCAATCACATTGGGATTGGGTTCCGAATCCTCTTTTCTCCGCTCATAACGCTGCTGTATTGACATGGCAGAGACACTCAGCATAAAGGCTGAAAAAAAGATAACAACCGTTATTGAAAACTTCTTTTTCATCGTCTCATTTTACTTGTCAAAAGTAGCAAAAAATGTCACTGAAGTCATGACAATAGCAAGTCTTCAATAAATGTTTATGATTTCCTTTTGCGCGGAAAGAATTTTAAGTCTTGATTTTTTCGTTCTTTTTTATCAAGAAAAAAGGACATAAGTTTAAAGTTTGTCCGTGAGTCGCTTCCCGGAAAAAATGACCTTGATTTAAGAAATGAATTCTTCCGCTATTCATAAAACCGCATGTCCTTTATATATTTCCATACTTTTTCGGGAACCATGCAGTTCATCTCCTTCCCCTCTGCTATTGATTTTCGGATAAATGAAGAGGATATCTCCATTTGGGGTGCATTGTAAACCTTAACAGAAGGATGCCTGTCGTATTTGCTTCCCTTGTAACCGGGTCGCCGGTAGACATAAATTTTATAGAGCTCGAGGATCCGGTCGGGATTTTTCCACTTATCGAATGAAGGAAGCTGATCGGATCCTATCAGCAGAATGAATTGGTTGCTGGGATATCTCTCTTCAAGGTAGGTCAGGGTATCAATAGTGTAAGAGGGTTGCGGCATTTTGAACTCTATGTCGGTGACCCAGAACCGGGGGTCTTTTCCAATGGCCTCCCACACAAGATTCAGACGATGATGGTCGGCCAGCAATGACTTCTTTTCCTTGAAAGGGTTGTGCGGTGACACCACAAACCAAACCTTATCCAGGTCGGTATATTCCACGAACCAGTTTGCAATCACCATGTGTCCGATATGGATGGGGTTGAAAGAGCCGAAGAAAAGTCCTGTTTTATTTGTCATTATCAATACATGAAACCACAATCTGACAAATTTAATCCAATAAAATCATTTATGAATAAATTCAGTGCTGAAATGAATCTGAAACCTTAAATTTTGTTTCTACTTTTGCGTAAGCCACGGGTAACCAAAAGACAAAAGTTCTCATTTCATGACAAAAAACAACCACTTAACAATTGTTGCGGATTACAGGGAATCACCTTCCGGCATACCTGATATGCTTGCAATGAGTCAGGTTCAGTTTATTTCGAAAGCTCTTAAATCAGGTGATTACCTGATCGATAACCAGATTATTGCAGAACGGAAGACCAATGAAGATTTTATCCAATCCATCATTCAGAAACGCTTATTCGGTCAATGTTCCAAACTCAGGCATTCAGGTTATTTACCAATTTTTATCATTGAAGGAAATCCCTATCATACAAAACACTGCATCAGCCGGCAGGCTATCCGCGGGGCGCTGATTTCCATTTCGGTCTCCTGGCAAATACCGGTCCTCTGTACACAAAACACCCGGGAGACATACGATATACTACTCAATATTGGCAGTCAAATAAAAAGTCAGGATTTTCCGGTATATCGAAAGGGTTACAAACCCAAACGGTTAAAAAACCTGCAACTCTTTTTCCTTCAGGGGTTGCCTGGCATAGGAATCAGGTTGGGACTTGCCATGTTGAAAAGGTTTGGTTCACTTCAAAGGATCGTGAATGCACCAGCAGATGAACTGTGCAAAGTACCAGGCATAGGAAACTGTAAGGCAGAGTCGATCAGAGATTTTTTGGAGAAAAATTTTAAAACTTCAGAGCACAGAGCACCTTAGGATCAGTTATAGCTGATCCCCCACCCTTCTTCTCTTTTTCTTGCTTCCTCAAGCCATTTCGGGATGATCTCGTTTTTGAACTCCTCTTTTTCCTGCCTGAGTTTTTCCATGGGGAGGCCAATGTATTCCTGAGCTTTGGCCTTTGTTGAGATATCCGGATAGTCAATGGGTTGTGTAATGCCTTTCGTGGCAAGCAAACGGGCAAGTTGAACCCTTGCTTCCTGGGCATGGTCAATTGATTTACCCATCACCCTGGCACTTTCAACGGGTGAATGGAATGAACCACCATGGGAAGCAGCCACATAATCCCAGTACCATTGTCCGGCACGGATATCATACAAAATATTTTTCATTTCCTCTTCTATTGCACCTGCATCCCAGGCAGCTTTAGCTTCAACGTGCGCCCTGACAAGTAATTCTTCAGCCTTATGGCGGACTTCTGCCACTTTATTTTGTCTGTCATAAACGTTCTTCAACAGTGTAGCTTCACTTTCCCGGTGGCAGGTCTGGCAGGCCTGATTGATATATTTCAGAGGAGAAGTTACATGGTGGTTTGTAAATTTAACACCCCCCTCACTGATGTATGGCATATGGCAATCGGCGCAGGAGACACCGCGTTCGGCATGGATTCCGGTCATATACACTTCATAATCCGGATGCTGAGCTTTGACCATGGGTGCTTTACTGATGGCATGGGTCCAGTCGCTGAAGTTGATGTCATCAAAATATTTGAGCATATCTTCCGGTCCAAATCCATTGTGCCATGGAAATACAAGGTAGTTGGCACCTTCTGCCCCGGGAAAATTTTTGTCAAAATAATATTCTACATGACACTGGGCACACACCAGAGAGCGCATTTCCTGGTGGGTCACCCTGTTGATATCCCTGCCCATATTCTCGAAAGCTTCAAGCAGGGCGGGACGGGTAATGGTCAGATCCAGGGTGTTCGGGTTATGGCAATCCGAACAGCCAATTGGATTATTGTGTTCATGGCCAAGTGCAGCCCAGGTTGTACTGTAATACGCTGCAACCCCCATCTGATCCATCATGCGTGGAACATCCGGGCTTTTACAGGTCCAGCATGTGCTGGGCATACCTTCGTCGGGCTTTTTCGGACCACCTGTACGAATGGTGTTATAAGTATCTTCAACAGCATAAGAGTGACCTCTTCCCTGGTTATAATCACGTGAAAAGGCATAACCTGCCCACATTACAACCAGTTCCGGACTGATCTCAAGCATATCCACCATGGCATTGCCCCCATGAGGTGTCCGAAAGTCGGTTTCTGATGTTTTCCGGTATGTTTGGTACTGCCTTGGAAAATTCATTCCCCACACTTCGTTTCTGGGTTCAAACTCTCCGATATTAACCATTGGTTTAAATGTATAGGCCGTTTCAGCACGCCTTTCCAAAATGGAAGATGCAAAGAGGCCAAGTAAAAAAACTACCAGAACTGTTGCAAGAAACAACAGCCAATTCCTCAGGGTTTTTGATGATTTTTTTTTCATAATCTATTCTGTTATCAGTTTTCTATCGTTTTGACCTTTTGATCCAATCCGGAATTACACTTCCAAGCCGGGGAACCCTTGCATCAGGAACCGATGACAGGCTGTTGACCCGTCCATGGGGTGTCTCTCTGTGGCATTCGATGCATGACCGTTCGGTCCTGAAATGG
The DNA here is from genome assembly GCA_047920975.1 of Bacteroidales bacterium. GTDB lineage: Bacteria > Bacteroidota > Bacteroidia > Bacteroidales > JAADJA01 > JAADJA01. The sequence goes on from JBLRXC010000186.1 coordinate 4,672, forward strand.
AGGGAAGACTCAAAATTTGCTATGACCGGATTATCGGCAATCAATTGCTCATGACAGCGTACACAGTTTTGCTGAACAACCTTCTTGCCCTCCTCCTTAATAAAAATAACCTGCGGCTCTGCCCGCATGGTAAATACCGTCGCATGACGCAACCCATCCTTTCCCTTGAAATAATAGGTATTGAAAATGTTGTCATGGGGTACGTGACAATCAACACACGTTGCCACTTCGCGGTGAGAACTGTGGTTCCAGGTAGCATATTGAGGGTACATCACATGACAATTGATACAGGTTTCCGATTTGTTGGACAGGTATGAAGGAGCATTTGAAATCCTCATGATGTAAATCCCAAGACCGACAATAATACCAACCAGAATAATAACCGGCAACTGCCAGGTGGGCGGAGGAAGGATTTTTTGAATAATTCGACGCATATTTTATTCTCGCCTGATCAAACAAAACTGGTATTCAATTACCTGTTGTCAAAAATAAAACAACTTCAATTCAAATGATAATAGCGAAGGAAGAAAATGAGCGTTTTACTGAAATTTATATGGATTCTAAATAACAAAACACTAATTCCCCTTTCGGAAATAATTCCTGTAAAGGTTGCCGTTCTCTTTCTTTGTCCATACATTAAAGCCAAGTTCTCTGACCTTGTCAAGCAAAGGCGCAGGAAGAAATGGAGTTACGAACTCGTAAATATCATCTCCATTCCATCCATGCAGGTCTCGCAGAACATCTGTCAACGGATGACCTCCCCCGGCAATGATTTCCCTTGCATCGAAGGTTTTTCTAATTTTCTTAGGGTCAAACCATGAAGGAAGGTCATTTGCATTTGTACTGGCTTCAGTCAGTCCTTCAAGCTTATCCTGCCCTGTGAGCGACCTCAGCTTATTGACAACCGTTTCCACCGGAATTTCTCCAACCGCAGCGGCCTGCTGCAGTGATGTTACCCTGGCAATTGTCCGGCGAAGCATTGGATTTTTCAGTTTTTTAAAAACCGGTGTCATCTCAGTCAAAGCTTCTTCCAGTTCCGGGTATGTCTCAAGAATTTCTGATACTCTGGTCTTTGGTGTTATGATCAATTTTGTTTCCATTGTATTAAAATTTATCGTTTGAAATTTATTCAACCTGAACCATGTAACCGGCAACCTGATTTCCGGCTCTCCGTCCTAAGCACTTTACGCTAAGCCCCCGGCAACTCCAACAATTCAGCAATTTATCAATTAAGCCATCCAACAATTCAACCATTCAACAAATTAGCCATTTAACAATTTTGCAATTTAACCATTTAACCAATGTCAACTGCCTACTGCAAACTGCCCACTGCCAATTGCAAACTGCCTACTGCAAACTGCC
>JBLRXC010000187.1:0-5996 GCA_047920975.1 Bacteroidales bacterium
GGTGGCGGATAAAAAAATCAACATCTTTTCCTGCCACGAAGACACGAAGGCTCGAAGGTGCACTAAGGCCGGAATTTAAGCCCGCAGACAGCCATAAAAAAACACCACACCCCTTTCAGGATGCGGTGTTATGCAATTAGATTAAGTTAAATTACGGCGTATTTACAATGATGGTGTAGTCTTCCACTTCACCAAAGGTTAACACCTCGCAGGGATTGGTGCTGTATCCGGCGAATTTCATGGTCACCCTCATTCTTGTGGGACCGGGAACCGCATCCACAGGCACTGTGATGTTATTGGTCACAACACAACCATCGAATGCACAGAAGCCGATCTGCGTTCCTTCGCTGACATCAAACACGCCATCATAGTTCCAGTCAACCCATACGGTAACATATTCACTGAATGTACCGGTTTGTCCAATGGTAGCCGAGAACGGATAGGTACCGCCCTGGGTTACCACACCGGAAATGTTGGTGAAATCGGAATAACCGGTTGAACCGCTGTTGTTGTTGATACCCGCAAAGGTAACATTGGATATCCATTCATCGGTGGTATTGGTGGCATACGACTCACAATACTCCCATACAACGGGTGCAAACGACCCCACAGGAACGGCATAAGAGCCATCCGGGTCACCTGAACAGAGGGCCTTGAAATTTACCACCATGTCGCCGGTGACGGTGAAGGAGGGACTCTCAAAGAGCCAGTCGGGTGCAGTCCATCCTGGAGTAGCAATTCCAGAAATGTGTTGCCTCATGATTATAACATCAGCAATTGACACACCTCCACCATTTACATCGGCAGCAAGTGCTTGCAAAGTATTAAATGACCAAGTGCCACTAATAAACTGACGCGTCCGAATAACATCTGTAATATTTGTCCCCCCCCTCGGCTTATAGCTAAACCCATACAGGCTGTAATCACCTGAGGCCACAGGGATGGAGAACTCTCCGGCCAGGTTGGTCGGATAGGCTCCGATCAGCTCACTGGCATCGTCGTACAGCAGCACAAAGGAGCTATCGATCGGGGTGCTGGAAGCATTCATATAGGTCAGCGTTCCGGTGATATAGACCGGTCCTGTAGTGAACCTGTAGATAAGACCGTGGGTTGTGCCGGTGGCATTGTGCTCAACCACCTGCCATTCGTACTCCGTGAGGCCCAAAAGCCCTGAATAGTTGTACGAACCGGAGGCTCCTGCAGCGGCGCCGGTCACTACCTGTGCCATGGAACCTGCCGGTCCCAGCTTGAGGTCATAGGTATTGGTATTGTCACCAAAATCCCAGGTGAGTGTACCGCTTAAGGGCACATCGGTTTCACCGCACAGCGGATCGAAGTTATCACTCTGTCCGGGGAATCCGGTGTTGTTGTATTCAATGATGTTCACCACATCGGGTGATCCCTGCAGCATGGCACCAAAAACATTGCGTCCGGGATACATGTTGCCGAAATCCATGAAGCCGCCGCCAACAATGGGAACAACGGAGCAGGGATGGTCAGCAACACCGACTGCCACACCGGTCAGTGTTCCTGTGGCAGGATTCACCTGCACGAATTCCGTGATTTCACCTGTTCCATACACAGCAGTTGCATGCAGCCACAGCCATGGTCCTGTCGGATCCCATGCAGCGCCGTAGGTTGACGGGTTAGGTGTCAGGTTATAGGTGTTGTAAACCGTACCTGCGGCATCAAACTCGCGCAATGCATTGCCAAAGTCTTTGGTCCAGAAACGGTTGGTAGCCGGATCATAAGCCAGGCCGCGGATGACACCCACAGTGCTGGGTGAGAACATGGTAGTAACAGTTCCCGTTGCCGGGTCAATCCTGTAGAAACCATTGTCATCACCGGCATACAGGTAATTTCCATCGTTGGCCAGGTCGCGCATCCCCCACTGGGTAGTCGTCCCCTGCGGGTATGAGTTAACCAGTACTCCATTTACATAATCAATCTTATGGATATACTTGACGTTTCCGGGGACCTGGTCGGTTGCATCGGTAACCCACAGGAATCCACCGAAATATTCAGCACCCAACAGTGCACCACTGCCAGTTATTGCCTGGATATCAATCTGATAAAGCAATTCACCGGTATGGTTCAGGGTATTGAAGGTATATGGACCCCACCAGTCGCTGAATTCAGTGCCACAATCCGAACGGATGTAGAACTCATAATTGGTGGAAGGATTCAATCCTGTTAGTGCAAGTGCAGGTGTGCCGGAGATGAAATGCGTGGCAATACCGGTGGGCACCAGTGTTCCGGGGCCAAATTCAATCTCCCATTCTGTTTCGCTGCCGCCGGGTGACCATGACAGGTCAGCCGTGGTTTCGGTGATGTTATTGATGTCAACGGCTACGATAGGAATGCAGGATGGCATATCCACAAAGGCGGTCACCTCTGTGCGCTCGCTTTCACAACCGCTGCCGGCTCCAACTTCCCAATTATAATAAAAGTAGTAATACTCTACAGCAAATGTATTTCCTGTTATTGAAACCTCTCCGGGCAAGGTATAGGGGTAAACTGCACCAGTAGAGTTTCTTGTCATCCCAGGATTCACGCTGAATCCAAACCTGTAACCTGATCCATAAGGAATACTTGCATTGATCTCAACAGTTTCCTTTGTATTTGCAGCTACGGTAGTAATACCAGGAAACGACCAGATAACCTGTTGACTTGCATCTTGTATTACCATAGTGTAAGCAGCACCGGCTCCCACAGTTGGATAAATATCAACTGTTTTAATATTGATCCCGTTGGGGTTCAGTACATCAAACAATAAGAATTGCACAAGGGCTGTGAATGATGCTGATGCACCGATTGACGGATTCGGAGGTCCGACAAATCCACTTCCGCCACCTACTGCAGCTGCAGCATAAAACGATGTTGTGGCATATAATGGTTGTGTTTCATAGAATTGTCCGGTAAACAGTTTGTTTTCATCTGTAGGCGAAGCATACCAGTTCACATCGTAACCCGAAATGGCTTCCAGTGTAGCTGTTTCACCAAACAGGATGTAATCATCCACGCCTGTTGGTGCGGGTGGTGTGAAGTAGAAGGTTACATCCATGCCCAGCGTATCATTTTCCTGAATCGGGTCACCAACCAGGTTCACGTATGTATTCAGGAAGAATGTCGTGTCGTCGGTAAACGATATGCCCAGGGTTGCAGTAAATGTGTATATCACGGTCTCTGCCGGCAAAATGGGCAGATTGACCACTTCGGTAACCGGTGCACCGCCATCGATTGTGTACGATGCATTGAACGGTGTGTTCACGAGTTCTGTGCCCAGATTGGTGATGGATATTGAAACCTCTTCCGGACCGGTGTAACAAACCTTCTCCTCCGGTGACAGGATCTCTAGGATAGCGAGGTCGTTCGTCGGGATGTTTACTTCAACAACGGCCGTATCAATGAAGGTACCGCAATCACCGGTGTAGGTGGCAATATAATTGTAAATGCCATTGACACTCCACGGACCGACGATCGTATCGGGGTTGTTGTAACTGGTTACAACATTCTCCAGGCTCCATGTGAAGCCGGTCAAACCAACAGGAGAAGGAACAGTAACATTGCTGTTCACAACATTGGGATCCTGCGGTGAAACACCGGAGTTGATCCAGTTGGTGGCATCCTTGGTGTAGGGACCCTCGAGACGGTTTCCGGAACTGCTGACAGCTGGTGTTGTACCCGACCAGTCTGCAGGAGTTACTCCTGAGGCAGGCGGGAAAGTCATATTACCATATACAACAGCATCTACAATATTTCCAACAAGGTCTTTTAAGACATATCCCTGAGCAGTCGTTGACCCCATGGTTCCTGTGTATCCCGAGTGGTAGTAATAATTTGCAGGACTTGGAACACTTGATCCCAACTGGCCAGTAGCAATGATACATATTCCGGATGGACTTAATACAGTTCCCGCAGCCAGGACATTTGAAGTTGTAAGAGCACTTGAGGACCACATCTCCAGGGTAAACCCTGACAGGTCACCGCTTGGGACGCCAGTAATCTCAATATAGTCATCAGCCAACAGATAGGAAGGCCATCCTCCCACAGGGGCTCCGGTTGTAGTTTTATAGTGACATATCTCAGTAAAGAAAAAATTGCCCTGGAGAGGCATTACATTTGACATTACTTTCAACTCAACGACATCAACCGGCGTTGTAATCAGGGTATAGTCAGGTTGTGCATCAAACATGTATGGCTGAACGGTAAGTTCAAACGCATCAAATATGGTATCGTTCGCCGGAAGTTCATTCACGATGCCCGGTTGAATATAGGCCAGACTGAGCATATATACTCCGCCTTCTGACAGGTCTACACCATCGCTGCCGGCAGTAAAGGTGGTTCCCACATCCATTATACCTTCGTCAACAAGAATACTTCCTGATGAATTGAGCGGACCTGTTACATTCCAGTATATGGTTACCGGAGTGGCAGCAAAATCTACCATATCACCCACTACATGCTGAAGGGTCAGATAGATGCTGTCGTTGGCACTCAGGCAAAGCCCTGATTTAACCAGTTTTCCACTGGCCAGTGCTATATCAGCATTAACCGGTGTAAACTCAATGGCCCCCGGGTCGGGTGTTTCGGTGCGTGGTTCTCCAAATATATCATCGGGAACGATGGTAAGCAGATTAGTCCCCATGTTGTTGATCGCCGAATTAACGGGCGTTAACAGCGGACTTGTGAAAACAGGATCGGCATCCGAACTGTTCTGGTCGTAAATGCCACCGTTGGCTGTTTGCCAGTTGGCCAGCGTGTTGAACGCAGCCCCCCAGTAACCGGTGTTGTTGGTTCCGGCAGTGGCTCCGCGGTGCAATACATTGTAATCACTTGTCACAACAGATGTACTGGTTGCAAAATACATGTTGTATTTTGTACCTGTCGAATTGGTTGTGTAGGAGAATATATTGTTTTTAATATCGAGTCCTGCGCTGGCACCCGACTGATATAAACAATAGATCGTACTTGATCCGGTATGGCCCACATGATCAAGTGATATGGTGTTGTGATAGAATTTGGCTTCTCCGGTGAACGAAGTGGTATAAATACCATACTGTAATCCATTCCTGCCTTCCCATCCATATACTACATTATTGGCCAGTAAAAAGCCCTCACCAGCAGGGTTCGTGACCGATGTAAAATAGATACCATATCCGGAGGATGTGGTTGTGGTACCCGTCCCTGTGAAATTATAGATGACATTTTTGGTAATCTCCGAGTTGCTGAGATTACTGGTAAAATAAATCATATATGTAGTGGTATTGTTTGTCCGGTTGGTCCGGTGGACTTCGTTTCCGGTGAACTGAGAATTGTTCTGACCCCTTACATACAATCCGTAATAATAGAAATCACTGATCACATTTCCGGAGATCACATTGCCTTCAGAGAATGGAGCTGAAGTAGGCCCATTGATCACCATTCCATAGTATCCTCCAACCGCTTCACAATCCAGTACTTTCAGGTTGCTGGCAGCCAGGCCGGCAGTAGTTACACCGGTGGCACTATTGGTGGTAACAAATGGATTGAAATTGGATGAAGTGGTTGTTTCGGAAGCCCGGAACTGACAACCGGAAAATGTATTGTTATCAGCACCATTGGCAAGCCACACTGCCCAGCCGTATTCAGCAGGTGAGGTTAATTCACCCAGTGCTTTGATGACCAGGTCATTGACAATCACATAATCGGTCCCGTTGAATTTCAGCGTTGCCCTTTCGTTGGTATTGGTGGAAAGGAACTCCAGCGTTTCCCCGTTACCATTGATGGTAACTGTATTTGCAACACTACTGTTGGGGAATTCACCGAAGAAGACCTGCTCATTGTAAGGTCCTGAACCGGCAACAACATTCACAACCACCGCTCCGGAAGGACCTCCGCCGTTGATGGCATCGGCGAAGTCGGTAAAACTCTGGAAGTTTGTTCCACCGGTTGGCAGCGCACTGTTGATGATGTAGGTTCCTGACAAGGGCGCTCCATATGTCTGGAATGTATGA
>JBLRXC010000188.1:0-5973 GCA_047920975.1 Bacteroidales bacterium
TATTTGTCAGCCTGATAGTAGGTGTGGCTATTCTTTAAAAACCGGATGATGGTAAAAATATCCTTTTCGGTAAACTGCTCGTGCCGGTTTGGATAAAAACCGTTGTAAAGATTACAAAAAGTGATGAAAACTGCCTGGCTGATCTGGTTTTCACTGCAGATTTGGGCAACTGTTTTGTCATGTACAATGAAATCGAGTTCAAAATGCTCCATGAGCAGCAGCAAAGCCGGATTTTCAAAAATCAGGTCAGCCATTTTCATCTCCGGGGTGATGTATGTTTTTCTTGTTTGATACATGATTTGAAATATTTGCGTGTTGCAAAAATAAACGACTTTCATTTATGTTGCATTTTCAGGTCACAGGGAGCTGTTCAAGTGAGTGAGGAAACCGTTTGCAGCATTCATGGTTGCTGTGTCAGGAAAAAATAATTTATGCCATCACATATTCAATCTGTTACATTTTTACCTTTGCACTTTTTTTATTGCATTAAACAACCAACTATAAAATGACGAATTTCAGATTCAAAGCCCTTGAGGTTACCCTGACCCGCCAACGGAAATACCCCGATATTTCAAAAGAAAAAGTATCCACATACTTTGGTGAACTAACTTTCAACCGCAGTGCCATGCAGGAGTTTCTGACCCGTGAAGCTTACCAGAAACTGATTGATGTGATCGAGAAAACCGAGATCATTGACCGTAAAATAGCGGACCAAATCGCTGCAGGGATGAAATCCTGGGCCATCAGCAAGGGTGCTACCCATTATACCCACTGGTTTCATCCGTTAACGGGCACTACTGCAGAGAAGCATGATGCTTTCATCATTCCCGTGGAAGGTGGAAAAGCCATTGAGAATTTCCAGGGACGTGAACTCATTCAGCAGGAGCCGGATGCTTCGAGTTTCCCCAGTGGCGGGATCAGGAATACTTTTGAGGCGCGCGGATATACAGCCTGGGACCCTACATCCTACGCATTCATCATGGAGCAGACCCTCTGCATTCCAACCATCTTCGTCTCCTATACAGGTGAAGCACTCGATTTCAAAACCCCGCTCCTGAAGTCACTCGCTGCCCTTGATCAAAGGGCTACGGACATTGCACGGCTGTTTAACCGGAATGTAAACAAAGTATATGTCACCCTTGGCTGGGAGCAGGAGTATTTTCTTGTCGACTCAGCGCTGCATAAAGCCAGGCCCGACCTGTCACTGACCGGGAGGACCCTTTTCGGGCACTCTTCTGCAAAAGACCAGCAATTGTCTGATCATTATTTCGGAACCATCAATGAGCGTGTCCTCGATTTCATGGCTGAAATTGAATATGAAGCACACAGGCTCGGTATTCCTGTAAAGACAAGACACAATGAGGTGGCTCCGAGTCAGTTTGAGCTGGCACCTGTTTTTGAAGAAGCCAACATCTCAGTTGATCATAACCAGTTGATGATGCACCTGATGGAAAAGATTGCACGCAAACACGACTTTCAGGTACTGCTTCACGAAAAACCGTATAAAGGTGTGAATGGTTCGGGAAAGCATAACAATTGGTCACTTGCTACCGATACAGGTGACAACCTGCTTTCGCCGGGAAAGACTACCACCTCCAACTTTCGCTTTTTAGCATTTATGGTGAATATTCTCAAGGCGGTGCATCAACATGCAGATGTCCTCAGGGCCCACATCGCTTCAGCCGGAAATGAGCATCGCCTGGGTGCTCATGAAGCGCCCCCGGCCATCATGTCTGTCTTTATCGGCTCACAGCTCTCAGCTACCCTTGATGCAATTGAAACCCAGGTGAAAAAGGGAAAAATGGATGCCAATGGATTTAATCTGAACATCAGCATTCCCAAAATTCCTGAGATCCTGCTCGACAATACTGACAGGAACAGGACATCACCCTTTGCTTTCACCGGAAATAAGTTCGAGTTCAGGGCTGTAGGGTCAACGGCTAACTGTGCCAACCCGATGATCGCCCTCAACACCATTGTTGCCGATCAGTTAAAAAAGTTCAAAGAGGACGTTACTTCATTGATGAACAAGAATATCCGGAAGGATGAGGCCATTTTCCAGGTGATGAAGCAGTATATCAGGGAATCGAAAAACATCCGGTTCGAAGGGAACAACTACGGTGATGACTGGGTGAAAGAGGCAACCGGACGCGGTCTTGCCAACATTCAGTCGACACCGGAAGCCCTGAAAGCACTCATAGCACCCGAAACAATCCGTTTGTTCGAAGATTGCAACGTATTGTCCATGCGCGAACTCAGGGCAAGATTTGAAATCCAGCTTGAAAATTACACGAAAAAGATTCAGATCGAATCCCGTGTGATCGGTGATCTGGCCAAGAATCACATCATACCCATTGCCATCAGGTACCAGAATACACTCATCGAAAATGTCAAGGGTTTGAAAGATGTCCTTGATTCAAAGACCTTTGTAAAACTTTCACGGAACCAGATGCAGACCATCAAAGAGATTTCGCAGCATGTGGAGGAGATCAAAGATCAGGTGGCACTGATGCTCGAGGAGAGGAAAAAGGCAAACCGGATTGAAGATACCGAAAAACAGGCACTGGCGTATAACAAGGAGGTTTTCCCGTATCTTGCAACCATTCGCACCCATGTTGATAAGCTGGAGTTAATGGTTGATGACGAACTCTGGCCGTTGCCTAAATACCGGGAGTTGCTCTTCACTAAATAGCTCCTTATCCTTTAAAAAGGACCGGCTTTACGGTCAACATTAACCAGCCCCAGTAAGCGAACCTGCTTTCGCCGGGTGTAATTTTCTGAATCTTTTCAAGACTTTCGGAGGGGAGCATCATTGAAAAACCTCCATCAAGTCTTATCTCAGGAAGTATTTTTATTCTAAACGAAAGATCAAGCTCTGATCCAAGTGTTTTGTCCAAAGCCATAGTCACATTGGCTGGGTCAGCAACCCTGCTCTGAAGCCTGAAATAATGGTACGTGGCTTTGAGGTCAACGTCTGTTGTAAGATTGAATGTTATACCACCATAAGAATCAACAAGACCTCCATTTCTGGTGGCAACAGACATGTTGGAAAAATAATCCATGTGTCCGTAATAACCATGACGGTTTCCGTAAAAAATGTCGAAGAAGTGATCTTTCTGCTGATAATTTTCATTATCGTTCAACTGATCGTGTCCTGACAGGTGATCAACACCTGCTGACAAATCGAAACGGTTGATTTTATAATCTCCCATGAGATGGAACATATAGGCGCTGACCTCCGATCCAATCACATTTTTTCCATGCTGATAATATGCGGTTGAACGAAAGTTGAAACGGTCACCGGTATATTTGTAAAAACCTCCATAAGTTCCTTTGACATAGATTGTATTTGACGTTTCAGGGTTTTGCAATCCGGTGGCCAGACTAATGACAGAAACTTCTGATCTGCCGGTTCTTTTTTCCAGATAAAGAAAGTTAAGTGTTTTGATCCGTGGCCTTTGAACGATCAGTTCACTCACAACAGTTTGCGTCAGGGAGTCGAACCGGATAACCTCCTGATAAATATTATAATTCGTCCCGAATATATTTTCTTTGTGATTATTGTAAGATAAATTGACATGCAGGTCAAAGTCGTTCCTTGAGAATTTATACAGTACAGCATCATAAGTGATTGAGTGTTGGTTCCAGTTGCGGTATGATAATAACCGCTCATCCTGGTAAGAAAGGTATTGACGTCCGATTTTGAATGCATGTTGCTTCCAGGGAAGTAATTCAATCCAGCCCTCTTTCATGTCGATGCTTGCGTCATCACCAAAAACACCTGTGGCTGAAGAGAGGGATGCATCACCCCATACCCGTGTATCCTGCAGGCTCATTCCAAACCTGAATTTCTCTCCCGAAAAACGTGAATTCAACCTTGTGCGCTGGCTTATAAAAAAAGCCGGATCGACATCACCCTGGGGAAGCAATGCATACCCCCGCCTGAATTCAGCACGGGGACGGATCTCAGCACTGATGTTCAATTGTGAAAACACATAAAACCCGGTTATAATAAAAACAAACAGTAAAACAGTTTTTTTCATTTGTTAATTTTTTCATTTTTTAATAAATCCGTCAGATGGAATGCCCTTAAATAAACATATTGGAGCGTAAGATTATCTTATCTTAAGGGCATTTCATGCTCATTCCGGTTTAAGCAGCAAATTTAATTAAAAGCACCTTTGAGGAAAAGTTTGGTTCTTTCCTCTTTGGGATTATTGAAAAATTCTTCTGCAGGTCCCTGTTCGATGACTTCGCCCAGGTACATAAAAATTACGTTGTCGGCAACTCTTCTGGCTTGTCTCAGGATGTGGGTAACCATTACAACAGTATATTTTGATTTCAGTTCGAGAAACTTCTTTTCGATCGCTTCACTTGAAAGTGGATCAAGGGCTGAAGTGGGTTCATCAGCAAGGATGATCTCCGGATCTACAGCCAGTCCCCTGGCAAGACAAAGCCGTTGCTGTTGTCCGAGCGACAGGCTTCTGGCTGGGTCTTTCAGGCGATCTTTTACCTCATCCCAAAGGTTTACCATGTTCAGATAGTATTCAACCCTTTTGTCCAGGTACCGTTTTTTCTTTCTGCCACTTATTCTCAGACCATATGTTACATTTCTGTAGATACTCATCGGTAATGGGTAGGGTTGTTGCGAAAGCAATCCCATCCTTTGTCTCAGGGTGCTTATATCCTTCCTGGTGTGGAGTATCTCTTCGTTATCTATAAATATATTCCCTGAAACGGCAACTTCGGGATACAGGTCAGATAAGCGATTGAGACATTTCAGCAGGGTCGTCTTGCCGCATCCTGACGGACCGAGAATAACTGTGAGCTTATGTTCGGGTATGACGGCATTGATATTTTTCAGGATCGGTTGCCGTCCAATCAAAAGGTTCAGGTGCTCAATTCTGATTTTTGCCTTCATTGACTCCATCTTAAAGTGTTATATGATGTTTTTGGTACCGTTTTGAGAAAACCCTTGCCAGCACACTGATCAACAATACGATGACTGTAAGGACCACAGCCGAGGCATAAGCCCTGTCCTGGACCTCCGGAATGGGTGACGAAAGCTGAAAGAATATGGAAAGAGGAAGGGTGGCGGTTGACTGATTCAGAGAGGTTGGAATATGGTCGGTGAAGCCGGTCGTAAAAAGCACCGAGGCTGCATCTCCAATGGCTCTGCCAAAGGATAGCAGGATGGAAGTGACGATTCCCGGAATACACTGTTTAAAGAATACATAATAGGCGGTCTCTGATTTGGTGGAACCAAGCGACAGGGCTGCCTCCAGGAGTCCCCGCGGCACTGTTTTCAGGACTTCATCCATGCCTCTTACCATGATAGGTATGATGAAGAGGGTTACGGTGATGATCCCGGCGAGGAGAGATGTTTTCAAACCCAGGTAAACCATGATGGCAAACCCAAAGGCACCGTAAACGATGGAGGGAACACCCCAGAGAAGGTCAAGGAAGAACCGGATGGTGTTGACAATCTTTTTGTGCTTCACAAGGTGAATGTTCATAAAAAGTGAAACCGGAAGTCCGATGATAAAGGCCAGAAATGTAGCACCAACGGCCAGATAAACCGAACCAATGATGGCATTGAGTATGCCCCCCTCCTTGCCGAAATAAAATCCTCCCCTGGGAGTCTGGCTGATCATTTCCCAGGTAACTGCCGGAAGTCCTTCAATAAGAATGCTGATGATCAGTAATAACAGTGCTGCCACGATCAGGGATGTTGAACAAAACATCAGGACACGGAAAAACCGTTCTTCAGTTTTCTGCAACCATTTGATGTCAATATTTCTTTTCATACCGGATAATTAACATACGTGAGGCAAAGTTGAAAACCACTACAACCACAAACAATAGAAGCGCAGCAAACATGAGGGCTGAGTCGTACATAGGAATTGAAAGCATTTCGCCGTAATTATTGGCGATAAGGGCGGGTAAAGGATATCCGGGCTGGAAAACCCCATC
>JBLRXC010000189.1:0-5924 GCA_047920975.1 Bacteroidales bacterium
CGCTCTATTTCATAAAACGAAGATTCATGGATTTCTAATCCCAGTTTGTCATTTGTGATTACCTGGTAACTTGTTTGTTGCCCATTCTCATTATAAAACATTGCCCAAGCATCCTGGGTTTCTCCTGCACTTCCTATATACCTGTACCTCCCAACTCCCATAAACAGCGAATCATTGATTTGAATAGAGGTTAAAGCTTTCCCTTTCATGTTATCCTCAAGTCCAAATTGAAGCACCCACTTTTCGTTAAACAGCGTATCAATCCCGATGAACATCGGCCTGATGGAACTAACGGTCGGGTAATTGGGATGGGGCGAATAGACATAGCCGCTGATGATGTAAATGTCATCGAAAAACTGTAAGCGGCTGCCCAGCCGCATGTCGAACATGGGATAGTTTTCTCTTGATGCATAGGATTGCTTCCATTTGTACTCACCTTCAGGTGATATGCAGAACAGAAAGATCATGTCGTACTGTTCATCATTGGGCATATTGGCTACGGCAAGCAGGTCTCCGTTCTTAAGCAATATGCCATCGTAAAACTGGCCATATTTATATTCCTCAAAATATAATTGACTGCACCATTGTAATTCTCCGCAGGCATTAAGTTTTAAAACCAATGGCCACAATGGGTCTATTTGCTGATTAATCGTACCAAAGATGTAAAGGTTACCCTGGTCATCATACACCGTTTTTTCTGTAATGATTTGGTCACTTTCTGTACCAATTTCCTTGTTCCAAATAACATTTCCATTGATATCAGTTTTAATTAACCATCCATGCTCTTTTAACTGAGCGGAAATCAGATAACCATTATCATAATGTTCTATTACCCTTCTACTAGATTCATCCTGATTAGGCTGGCCTATGGTTTGAACCCATTTCTGGGAAAAAGAACATGATAATGACATAAGAAGTATGAGAGTGGTTATTAAAGTTTTCATATAATATGGTGTTAAAAATCACCCCCCTGGCATTTATTACCAGGAGGATGATCTGTTAATTTATTTTATTATTGTAAACTTACAACTCTCAATCACTTTTCCATCAATGAATAAAGTTGCAATATAAGTTCCTGGTTTCCAGTTTTCAGTAACTACCGTAATCTGGTCCTGTTTTCCGGAGGTTGCCAGGGTCTGGATTGTTTTCCCCGTCATCCCGCTGATTTCAATTTTACAACCCTCTGCCTTTTCGAGGTTGTATCCAATGATCACATACCCTGAAGAGGGATTGGGATAAACTTCGAGCATCTGAGGCGGTTTTGTGTTGATCAGCTTCCCGTATTCTTCGATTGCCTGCGATGATTTTGTGAAGTCAGGGAACAGTACCGGTTCGTTATACTCAATTTCATCCAGTGCCAATAGGATATTCCGTGCATAAACCTGAGCCGTTAATGTCCCTTCTGCCTCCAAAGTTTGCAATTGGCTTATCTGGTTCTCTGTCAGGGAGGCAATAGTATTGCCATTTTCATACAAACCAGCAAGCATGGTGTAAATAGAAAATATCTGATTATACTCCAATTGTTCAGTTTCATCAAGAGTAAACTTATTGGGTATGTTATTCAATACGCTTTCCCCGTTCTGGTATTCACCCCTTTCAAGGTATAGCCATGCAAGGCGATAACTGCTGTTTAAAGTATGGTCAGACTGGTACAATGCCACAATACTGTCGGATGCTACCTGCGGTTCCAACTGTTCCTGGTAATACCGGATGATGTTATCCATGGCTATTGTTTTCTTTAACTGGTATCCTGCCAGTTGTTCTTCCAGTTCCTGCTTCAGGGTCTGTATGCTGCGGCCTGCCAGTATCTGTGCTTTCATATAATCCGGCATCGGGTCAAAGCGTTCGTCCAGTTTTTCGAGCAATACCAGCGACTTGGATGTATGCGGGTTGGCCACCATCACATCGCGCACCATGGCATTGGGCAGCACATTTTCCTTTTCAATGGAACTTTCAACGACCGTTTCCGACAGGTTCGGTGATACACTCATCAGCTCATTATAGACCTGTATGGCTTCAGGAGGGGTGCTCGTTTCCACTTCATTGTTAAGGGCTTCGGTATCCCCACCGTCTATCATAGCCGTTAACACAGCATCGGTGGTTTCAATCCCTTCCTGTGCATATTCCATGTCTGCCCGGTATTCCACTGTACCCGTACCGCCTCCGCCAGGGTTGATGGCCGACAGGCAAGCTGCTTCAGGTGTCCATTGGGCTAGTGTCCCCATACCATATTTCCAAACTGTAACCAAAAACTGAGCGTCCATGGGCTCGACTTTTAAATCACCTGCATTTGATGAGTAATAATAATCTATTATGTTAGATGTGTTATTAATATCATCGTAATCTGTGGCAGTGGTTTGGTAATGAAAAATATTACCGGCCATATCCCCGATGTTGAGGGTTCCCAGCCCCTGGCTACGTGCAATACCCGCCTCGCTGCTCCCGACAGGAGCATTCCAGATGATGGTTTCATCAAAAGCAGTCTCGTTATAATCGTTACATTTGATCACCAAACCCTGGCTTGAAATTTTACCGTGCCGGTTTTGACCCTGTACATTGATGGCGTATTCTACATAGTTAAAAGTATTCAGGTATATCTGGTTAGGATTCCTGCCCGATTCGTTTACAACAATACCAATTCCCAAAGGATCAGTCCCACCGAATCCCGGGGTTTTTTCAAACAGGTTGTCTTCCACCCAGTACCCGGTTGATCTGTCAAGGTATAATCCATACCCATGGTCGGTAGCAGGTCTGTTAAGGTAAAACTTGTTGGAAGTAACACGTGGAGAGGTCATACCTCCAATATAAATACCACGATAATTGTTTACAAAGTTTGTATGGCGTATGTCAACATGCCTTGATGTGGTGGCAGCGTTAGCATATATACCGTATTCCAGGTTTTCAAACGTTCCATTTTCCCATGCAGTGCATGGCGAACCTGCAATGCAATCACCTTCCAGGTAAATGGTTGAATTTTCACTCAGAATTCCAGTGTATTCCGCGTCTTCAGTCTTTTCATTAAGGAATTCACAGAAGGTTACACGTACCCCTGTCATATTATCAACTACCATATAGTTTTCCGGCTCTGTGGTTCCGAAATAGTTACCGTCAAGTTTAAACTCACAATTGACAAAATAACTTACACTGTTATAGGAGTAATTATAAAACTGAACGGCAGTCTGGTTATTGATAAAGTGAGCATCGGAGGCCTGGATGATGCCGCCGGTATAGTAATAATCAGGCGCTTCTTCGCCATCTCCCTGGGGTATTGACATTTTCACGGCACGTATTCCGCATACGGCATTTTTAATAGTACCTCCATTAATAATTTTCACCCATCCCTGATCAATGGGGTTCTGAGTAGTTGTAGCTGTGCCCCAGACTTCGATGCCTTTCCACATGCCTGCGCAAGCACTTGTGAGGGTCCCTCCGTCAAGGATCAATTTACCTCCGCGTTCGATGATGATTTTGGAGTATTCTGACAAATAAACTGTTGAACTGTTTTTAACGGTAAGAGTTTTTCCTGTCTTTACAGTAATATTTGACATTACTCTCATGGGAACAAACCATGACTGATCTGACGTAATTTCAATATTTGAATTAATATAAGTACACGGTAATGGTGACTTCCATAATCCCCTTCCATAAGTCCCAGCTTTAATGTTATTATACTGATAGTTTATTTCCAGTTCACTAACCATAACATTCGGTAAATTTGTCATAAATGGTTCCCATTGACCCATTGAACTATTAATATAATACACACCAACATCAGTAGCAGCAAACAAACCATTATTTGATCCATGCTCGAATATTAAATTATTAATCGGCATGTTTGGTAAACCCACGGAATAATCCGACCATACATTACCATCAAACATTTTTACTTTTTCACCCACAACATAGCCTGAATAAGAAATCCAAATTCTATTCTCATCATAAGGAGAAACAGTAATACTTGTTATATATGGGCAAGGAAGATTTGGAGGAAACAATTCAGTCCAGCAATCTTGGATACATCCATTGTCATATCCACCAGAAGATGTTTTAAATAATAGAAAATCTGATGGATTTGGGTAATGCAAATTCTCAATAGCAACATAAATAACTTGAGGATTATTAGGCGCTACACCAATTGCAATTAAAGGATCATAGCAATTCAACGCAAAATCATCATCAAAAAAAGAAACCTGCAACCAACTTCCATTATTACCGGAATAAGTTCGCTTATATAAATCAGTATAATTGACATACAAAATGTTCGGATTATACGGATGCATTACATAATCTGCACAAAACTCAGCGTTTTCAAGTTCATTAGGGCATCCCGGATCTGATGGTTTATTTAAGGAATAATTGAAATTTATACCTCTGTTAATGGAACGAATAATAGCATTCTTTTGAGATGAAGTATACATTATATCACTGTTTGAATAATCAATAACTTGTTCACCGCCATCCCCTCCGTTAACAGTTCTCCATGGCGCACCGGGATTCATTAAAGGATCATAAAGAACACTACCACAATCAAATTCACCTATAAGCATTAAGTCATCCTCAAGGTTGGTTCCTCCGATTTTTTGTATTGTACCAATAGTTAATCCATTGTTTAAAGGAGTAAAGGTCAAAATTCCTGCAGGATTAGTAACTTTATAAAAACCACCATCACAACCAATATATAATGATTGCCCATCTGGTGAGTATTTCAATTCATGACAATCTGCATGTACTTGGCCATTATAAGTATACATTTGTGAATAAGATAGACCACTATCAAGAGATCGCCATCCAACTACATTACCAAAATTTAATTGATTAGCATTAATTGGTGAAACAGCTAAAGGCAACCAGGAGGGGCTTGCCCAATGTTTTATATAACTATACCCTGTCTCACCGGGCAACGGAAATGGCTCGTAAACATTCCAAGAACCTGAAGCAAATTTAAATAAGTAAAATTTTCTAACGCTATTCCATTGTAATTGCCCGGGAGTATCACTAAAAACAGCTGTACCATAAATAGCATTAGGATCATTAGAAGAAACCTCAATATTAATTCTGTGCGGAAAAGGATATGCTAACACTGAAAAATCAAGTCCTGTACCTTGTCCTGTCATTGAAGTCCATGAAATACCGCCATCCACTGACATAATGATATCTTTTCCAGAGGCATAAATTGTTGAATTCAGGGGATCCGGTTTAAACAAAATATTTCTAAAATACTGGTTATAAACAAGCGGATGTGTTAAAACAGTCCATTGACATAATGTTGTTGCATTTGTCGTTTTATAAATTCCAGAGGATGTTGATAAGTAGGCGATATCCGGATTCGAAGGATTTATAAGTATTTTACTTATTTGAAAAAATCCTGAGTACACTAAACCGTTATTAACAGGTAACCAATTTAATCCACCATCGGTAGACCTAAAAACACCTGCTGATATTGAAGCATTTTTGTAATCATCCCTATCACCTGTGGAGATAAATATCATATCATTATTATCAGGATTAATTGCTATATCTGATATTTTTGTAATCGGAATTTGGTAATCAGTATTCAAATTTGACCAGTTTAACCCACCGTCATTAGTTTTCCAGACACCTCCAAAAGGCGATCCCACATAAATAATATTATTAGGATCAATTGGGTCAAGCGTTATACAATTAACTCTTCCGACCCCTTTAGCACTCACGCCTGGTGGAATATTATGCGGACCAAGTGAATGCCAATCTGAAATTAATGTAGAAGTTGACTCTCTATTTATTTCAAAATTACTGATCCAATTGCTAATCGCATCACCGGCTTTTGGAATACTGCCGGAGGGTGAAAATTTAGGTCCATAAATGTATTCAAATTTTTTAAATTGATTTATAGGACCAGCTTCATTTGTATCAATTTCTCCGTTGTAACCCCGGTAAAAATCACT
>JBLRXC010000190.1:0-5895 GCA_047920975.1 Bacteroidales bacterium
CAACTGCCAACTGCCAACTGCCAACTGCCAATTGCCAACTGCCAACTGCCAATTGCCAACTGCCAATTGCCAACTGCCAACTGCCAATTGCCAACTGCCAATTGCCAACTGCCAATTGTTCTTAACGAAATCAAAGAAATAAACTAATAGTTCAAAAATGAAATCATTCCAAAAAATCCTCATCGCCAACCGCGGCGAAATTGCAGTCAGGATCATCCGTTCGGCGCGTGATTTTGATATTCAGACGGTGGCTATCTATGCTCTTCCTGATGAAGGCAGTCTGCACGTTGAAATGGCCGATGAAGCCTATTGTCTGGGCGACAGCATCGAGTTGAAAGACACCTATTTAAACATTGCGAAGATCATCAGCATTGCAAAGCAATCGGGTTGCGAAGCCATTCATCCGGGTTATGGGTTTCTTTCTGAAAATCCTGCGTTCGTAGCTGCATGCGATAAGGCCGGTATTGTTTTCATCGGTCCGAACACGCGGTCCATCAAACTGATGGGTAATAAAATTGAGTCGAGGGCCTTTGTAAAGGAAATTGGAATTCCAATGACAGAAGGGATCACCGGAGATGTTAAAACACTTCTCAAAAAAGCAGGTGAAATCCCATTGCCCATCCTGGTAAAGGCGGCTGCTGGCGGTGGTGGCAAAGGAATGCGGATCGTAAGGGATCTGAAAGAACTTCCGGGCATTTTAGAAAGCACCAGCCGTGAAGCCAAAAACTATTTTGGCGATGAAACGATCTTTATTGAAAAATATGTGGAGGAGCCGCGACATGTTGAGATTCAGGTG
The DNA here is from genome assembly GCA_047920975.1 of Bacteroidales bacterium. Taxonomy (GTDB): domain Bacteria; phylum Bacteroidota; class Bacteroidia; order Bacteroidales; family JAADJA01; genus JAADJA01. The sequence goes on from JBLRXC010000190.1 coordinate 797, forward strand.
ATCGGCGACAATTTCGGGAATGTGGTACACCTTTTTGAACGGGAGTGCTCCATCCATCGCAGGTACCAGAAGATCATCGAAGAATCGCCGTCGCCAACACTCACACCCGTGGTAAGGAAAATGATGGGTGAGGCAGCCGTGAAAATCGCCAGAGAGATCGGCTATAACAATGCCGGCACTGTTGAGTTTCTTGTGGACAATAAGCTCAATTTCTATTTTCTGGAGATGAACACACGGGTACAGGTGGAGCATCCGGTGACGGAAATGGTTACGGGTGTGGATATTGTCAGGGAGCAGATTCTGATCGCGGCCGGAAACCCGTTGAGCCTGAAGCAGGAAGGCCTCTCGCAGCGCGGCCATGCCATCGAATGCAGGATATACGCTGAAGACCCGTCCAACAATTACCTCCCCTCTCCGGGTGAAATGACCCTTTACGATGAACCGCAGGGGAAAAACATCCGCATTGACTCAGGCATTGATGAGGCAACCACCATCCACAGCTTTTATGACCCGATGATCAGCAAACTGATCGTCTGGGATACAGACCGGGAAAAGGCGCGCATCAGGATGATCCGGGCGTTGCACGATTATGCCATTCACGGAATTAAAACCAACATTGGATTTTTGATCCAGGTACTTCAGAACAATGCCTACATAAAAAACAAAATCTCAACCAAATACTGCGATGAGCATACCGGCAGCCTGATCAAAGCCATTGAGAATGACAGAAAGAAGATTGATCCTGTATTGCCTGCCCTTGCTTATCTTGTCTACAGCCTCCATCAGGATTTGCTCTTGCCTGAATACGGAGATTACAATGTCTGGCAAGAGATCGGATTCTGGCGTGATCTGATGGAAGTTAATTTAACCGTTGATGACCAGGACCTGCTTGTCAGGATACTGAGAAACAAAAACGGGCGGGTTGATTTCATGGCCAATGATGTTTCCCATCACATTTTCCTGAACTCAATGGAGGAAGGATCATTAAAGATCGAATCCGGGGGTGTACCCATGGTTTTTCAGATTTCCGGTGACCGGAAGGGCAGGGGCTATGTAAGCTTCAACGGACATATTTTCACGGTGATCTGTCACGACCTGCTTGTGCCGGAAGATGTTTTCGGAACGCTTGACACCGGCGGAAAGGATCATGGGGAGATCGTATCGCCCATGCCCGGAAAAGTGATCAAGATCAATGTGAAAGAGGGGAAGAAAGTTAAGAAAGGCGATATCATCATGGTCGTGGAGGCGATGAAGATGGAAAACAATATCGTAGCGCCTAAAGATGGAATAGTGGAGAAGATCAACGTGAAAGTCGGCGATATGGTGGATGGCTCCAAAGAGTTGGCAGTGATTCTGGAGGAGGGATGATTCAATGTGCAACGCCGTGGTCAGGAGTGAGGGTAGGGTTGCGGGGATGGTGAGGGTTGTTAAGTGGTAAGACAGGACGAATGCCAAATATCAAATAATCAAAGTTAAAAGTGGGTAGTAGGACGAAAGGCGAAGAGCTAAAAGCCAAGAGCTAAAGGCAAAGTGCCGGGAGTGTTGCCTGTCCGACTGGTTCGTCCCTGTCCGTACCGGGACCCCGGGCGGAATGCTCGTTTTACAGAATCAAATAAACACTTACTTATCAATCAACAGCCCTCGCAACAATGATGCGCCACATCCTCATTTTGGCCTTTTTGTTTACATGGATAACATCAACATGGTAAAATTCAAAGTCTGTGAATTTGTCAATCATTTTGGAGCCTATAACCAGCAAACAGGATTATACAGCCATCATTCTCAATTTTCGGTAGGCGGCTTTGAGAGCGGGAATAATTCGCAATACACGCTTTTCAAAGACCTGTGGTATGGGATATATGCCACAGCCAATAATCCAGGCCGGTTTGCAGATACTATGCAACGATTTTATGTACCTGCCGCTTCCATATTGAGATGATTCACTGCTTTTTCTTTCCGGTGTAAGCTGTTTATATTGTAATCCTCAAATATGATGGCAATTGCAATTTTAGTTAAAAATGTAAACAGCAGAAATCCAAATGCAAATATCATAGCGGAGGTTCTTATTTCAGTCATTGAAGGAGTATATATATAAATCTGCCCAAGAGTATCAGGTATGTACCCCGGAATGATGAAAGCAATTCCCTTTTCAATGTAAACACTGGAATAGATAAGAACAGTTCCTATGTTTAAAGTCAGAAAATTTTTCCGTGTACGGGGAATGAGAAAAAGAAAAAAGGCAATAACCCCCATTGTAATGGATGCCCAGCTGTAATAAATAAGCTCTTTGTTATCACCTATTCCGAAAAGTAAATATTTCCAGTACAACAGGTGTTCGGTATCAGAATAAAACTCCTTAAAATACTCGGCAAAAGTAAAGAATATGTAGATGAACATGGCGTAAACCATCAGTTCTGCAATTTTCCAAATGGCTTCATCTTTAATTTCAAATTTTGTGAATTTTCTTAATATCTGGAACAGGATCAAAAGAACGGCAGGGCCAGAGCAAAATGCTGATGCAAGAAACCTTGGAGCCAGCAATGCTGTATTCCAAAAAGGACGGGCAGGTAAAGCGTTATAGAGAAAACCAGTTATTGTATGAATTGCAACAGCCAGAGGAATACTTAAAAGCACTAACGGTAATACAATTGACTTTTTATACTCTTTTTTGTAGAAAGCTGTATACAATAAATAACCTACAATAATCACATTCACCAGTAAATAAGCAAAAAGAGCAAAAAAATCCCAGACCAGAATGGAAGAAGGAAAATTCATTGTGCCAATAACAGGAAGCATATGCCAGAATTGTAGCGGTCTTCCCATATCTACAACAATAAATGCCATACACATGATTACAGCACAGATTGCCAGTAATTCGCCAAATATTACTATCTCCTTGATGGGTTTCCAATGGTATATATAGGCTGGGATGACCAACATAATAGCCGCGGCTGCGATTCCAACAAGAAATGTAAAATTCCCGATATAAAACGCCCAGGACACTGAATCGCGCATATTGGTCATGATCAGTCCGTTTTTTAATTGTCCTGTATAACCAACTGCACCCCAGATTAAAACTGCCGTCAGAAAAATCAACCAGATATAATAGATTTTATTTCCGCGGGCAATTATTTTAATGATCCCTGTCAAGAAGTAGAAAAAGTTCATGTAGCCTGGTTTTTTATGTTTCTGATAATAAAAACAATTCTCACTGTATGATTAATTGCCAAAGAAATAATAAAACTTTGGCTGGGTGTTCAATTCCTGCTTAAGTACCAATACCCTTTTATGTTTTAGAATGTACCTGATTTCACTGTCAGGGTCCAAAAGATTTCCAAATTTCCTGGAGCCTGTTGGGCAAATTTCATTACATGCAGGATATTTACCCTTTCTTACTCTTTGAATACAGAACGTGCATTTTTCAACCACTCCTTTCATTCTAGGTCTGTTTCCAAGATAATGCACGTTCGTGTTCATCTCATCTTCAGGCACAGTTGGATTCCCCCAGTTAAAATGTCTGGCTCCATATGGACAGGCAGCCATACAATACCTGCATCCAATGCACCAGTCATAATCAACCACAACAATCCCATCAGGTTCTTTCCAGGTGGCTTTGGTTGGACAAACCTTTACGCATTGCGGGTTTTCGCATTGCTGACATTGTACCGGGAGATAAAAGTGTCCCTCTTCAGGGACTTTTTCGGCATCATAGTCATCGCTGGAATGTACAAAATCTATCCCTTTCTCTTTTTCCATTTGAAGAACCTTTATCCAATGGATCTGCGGATCGCGGGACTGGTTGTTTTCTTCAACACATGCATAAACGCATCTTCTGCAACCGATACATTTTGACAAATCAAGTGCATATCCAAACAAGACCCCATCCATAGGAGCTTTTGAGGAGACATTAAAATCCATCCCATATTTCTTTTTATACTCCGCTTCCAGGTTTTTTATTATTCTGTCAATTTCTTTCTCTGACAAAACTTTATAATTCCGCCGGAAGAACTCATCCAATGCTTCCATATCGCATCCTGCAAGCGCTAAGGATGAAAAAGCGGCCATGGAAATGCTTTTTATAAACGACCTTCGGGAATTTACCTTTTCCATTTCATCTGAATTTTTCATTTAAACCTATGCAAACTACAAATCCTCTTGTTTCACCGGTGGCGGCTCCGGCTTCATTTTCTCAAATTTGGGAATATGCGGATCATGGCAATGCACACATTGAAAATACTCTTTCTTTCCGTTCCATTCTCCAATTCTTTTCCCATGAACCCCCGCTTTCCAATCCCTTAGTTTTTCTCCATGACACTGACCACAAAGCTTATGCGAATCATCAAAGCTCAGTAATTTACCACTGGCAAGCCTCAGTGAAGTGCGGTCATTCAAATCATGGCAATCAAGGCACCAGCGATTCTCACTGTCATGATCAAAGATAATTTCATCGTGCCACTCAACTAATTCCCGTTTTACGGGATTAGGCGCTATGAAGTCGTGGCATTCGTAGCATGTCAATTCTTCTTCATCTGTAAAGGACCTTTTTACAAGGAACTCCTGGGATTTACCATCATTGCTGTTGCTATCACTTACTGTTAATCTATCCTGGATCCCGTAGTTGTATGGTTTTGAGGATTCTCCGGTACAGCCGGTGAGAATAGAATAAAATGTCATCAATACTACTGAAACTTTATAAACAATGTGCTTTTGATGCCTCATTATCATTTTTTTTAATGAAAACAAAGATATGAAATATCTAACATGTTTAATAACATAAGTGAAATATCCAGACACGTTTTTATCAGGGATTATAAAAAACCCGTCTCGCACCTCATCTGGACAGCGGTATTAATTCAAAAGAATATTAGCATCAAATGTAAAAATAGCTCTGTACCACAAGGTTCATATCTCCTTGTCTGAGAGTTTGACGTATCACGGAAATTGTGTTCTCATTTTCTCTTAAATCCTCACTAACCTTCTTGTAAATCAGTATAATTGAAGCTTAGAGCTAAGAGCGTTGAGCAGGGTGACCGGTGAGAAAAGGACAAATAAGAAATCATCAAAGTAAAAAGGACAAATTTTTGAGTGAGGATAGAGAG
>JBLRXC010000191.1:0-5880 GCA_047920975.1 Bacteroidales bacterium
ACATTACCCGAAATGGAACAGTGACCATGAAATCCCTGAAATCATTGATGAAACAGAAGAGGATTATGTTGGTCTGCAGTCTGTTCGTTTGAGTGCGGTGATTGAAGCCCTTCATACCGAAGAGAAAGCATTGATACTGATGAAATATCAGGATGGCCTCTCGGTCAGACAAATATCCCAGGCCTTAAGACTGACAGAAGGTGCGGTAAAGATGAGGTTAAAACGGGCAAAAGCGAGGCTGCTCTACCTTTTTGTCAGCCTCTATGGCAGCGGCAGCTGATTGTTTCGGGTTACTTTTTTTAGGAACCTCGTCTTCTTTATAGCATTGAAGTATAATGAATCTGTTTACAAAGATTTTTAACATTGGTAATGTGCTGCCTTCAAAGCAGGTCAGACAGTGTCTGTTATTACAATTTCCAAAAGCCAGGAGTGTTGAATGGACAGACCATAGGGATTACTGGGAGGCCATTTTCTATGACAAGAAAGTTGAGAAAATAGCCAGAATTGATAATCGGGGTAAACTTATTGAGTACAGGGTTAACCTCACAGGTGATGCCATACCTGATACAATAAGCAAATCTTTGAACAACAACCATGAAATTATGAACTGCATCGCTATTTATACCAGCGGTTCAATTCAATATGAGTTGATTGTAAGGGACAATGATTTAACAAGATCCCTTATTATTCTGGATCAGGCCGGCCAGATCATCAATGAGGAGAAGCTGTGACATAAAAATCATCCTCAATCTTTTTCTCCTTCAATTCAATTCTGGCACACTATTCTTGCTCCTCCTTCTTGTCAGATAATGCAAACCTGATGGGCATATTGAACTGAACCCTGATAGCTTCTCCTTTTTGTTTGGCCGGAACCCATTCAGGCATGGCTTCTACAACCCTGACAGCCTCCTCATCACAACCTCCGCCAATGCCCCTGAGCATTTTGATATTGGATATGGAACCGTCGGCTTCAACTGTGAAGTTGACATAAACGGTACCCTGAATTCCTGCTTTCTTTGCTTCTTCCGGGTATTTCAGGTTTTCATTGATGAATTTCATTCTGGCCTCTTCTCCACCCGGATAAGAGGGAACTTCTTCAGGATTTAGAACCGGCCTGATGTCAATTTCAGGTCTGGGTGTCTTACTTTCTTCTCCGGTGTGTTCGTCCTTCCCGAGTGAGAACTGGATCGGCATATTGAACCGAACCCTTACAGTTTCTCCATTATGCCTTCCGGGAATCCAATCAGGCATCTGTTTAACGACCCTCACTGCCTCTTCATCAAAGCCTCCGACAATACCCCTGAGCACCTTGACATTGGTAACGCTTCCATCTTTTTCAACAACAAAAGTCACAAATACCCGGCCTGTAACCCCTCTTTCTTTTGCTTCTGCAGGATAATTTATGTTATCAAGAATAAACTTTATCCGTGCTTCATCACCACCCGGATAAAGGGGCATTTCATCAACAACATTAAAAATTGTGTCGTTCTGTGCAGGTTCTTCTGAATCCAGTGCCACAGGTTCAACCCGAACGGGCATAACCTCCTCCGTTTTCGTTTGTTTTTGTCCAACCTGCGCCTGACAGGTTACGGTAAAAATACCCCAGCCAATCAGCACAGAAGCAATCAGTGCCGATATCAGCCTGACATGCTCGGATTTTCCTGATTTTGTTTTTGTCATCATGTTCAATCTGTTTTTAATGGGTGAATGGTTCATATTGTTACTCAGAACCCCGGCCTGAACCTGTCCTGTGAGTGAGGCAAGCAGCCGCTGGTATTCCGTAATTTTAAATCCGTTATTGATGGTACCTCTGTCGGCAAGGTATTCATGTACGTCCCGGATTACACTCCGGTATATCCATGCAGCCGGATTGAACCAATGGATAATGACCAGCAATTCAGCCATGATAAGATCAAGGAAATGATACTGCCGGATATGGGCTTGTTCATGCGCCAGAATGCTTTTAAATTGGGGACTGTTGTAATCCTTTTGGCTGACCACCACCCATCCGAACCAGGAGAATGGCAAAGTATTCCTGTCAGTAACCACTATTCTTGACCGGTCGGCGCGAACCACTGTATGCATTCGAATCATCCGTAGAACCCTGATGTTTGAATAGAGGAAAAATAAAAAGAACCCGACAGCCGGAACAAGGTAAACAGCAGCCAGTAAACCGACCCAATTAAAACCTTCACCATTGCTTTCCACCATTGCATCAGCAAGAATAACAGGCATATCAAGATCAACCATGAACGCGATCTCACTTGTATTTACTATGAAATTTTGCCAGGGCAATGGGATGATCATGGCCATTATCATCGTTACAATAAGGTAAAACCGGCCTGCATTCAGTAAAGTGATCCTGCTGATCAACAACCTGTAAATGAAGCTGAAAACTATCAGTGCCAGTGATGAAAACAGCAACCAGATGGCTATATCAATCATTGTCTTCTGATTTAATTTTGTCAATCTCTTCATCCATTATCTTTCGAATCTCTACGAGGTCTTCGAGGCTGATATTCTCTTCCCGGGTGAGAAAAGAGGCCAGCGAAGGGGGCGAATTCTCAAAATAGTTGCTCAACAAATTTCTGAACATGGAACCGGCATATTGTTTCCGTGTAACGATGGGAAAATATTCATGTGTTTTGCCGAAAGCTTTGTAACTTACAAACTGCTTCTTCTCCAAAATCCTGATGATGGTTGAGACCGTTGTATAGGCAGGCTTTGGTTCCGGCAACTGCTCCAGAATGTCGTTCACAAAACCCTTCCCTATCTTCCACAAAACCTGCATAATTTGCTCCTCTGCGCGGGTCAATCGTTTCATCTGCTTATTTTTTGATTTTTTATTAAATTGGTCAGATGGAATGCCCATAAATAAACATTTACCGTTAGCATGAACTTAGTTATTATGGGGCATTTCATATCAACTAATTTTTTTATTCAATAACTATATTGTTAGTTATTTATTGTACAAACGTACAACTATTTATTTAGTTACAGAATTATTTGTAGAAATATTTCCAGTAGTGTCGGATTAAAATGATTGTGATTCTTTGAATTCTTACCTCAGGTATTCGGTTGCCTGATGGTATATCAGAACTGAAAATCAGCCTGTCTAAAAATCAACAGGAAATAAATGTAGATGAGCAACAGGTTCAGTCTAATAAAAACCAATCCCTGACCAGGCCGGTTTTATCTTCCGGTTCAGCATGATGACGGAATTCGTTTTTATGTTTGTTGTAACGATAATCTTTTTCCCATTTTGTTATGTTACGGGAAACCTGCTCCAGCGCATCGCAAACAAAGTCAAGTTCTCTGCCGGTCATGGTAGGGTGAAGTGACAGCCTCACCCAGCCGGGTTTGACTGACAGATCGCCGGTATTGATCATTTCGGTGATGGCATGTGAGGACTCATAGGTAACATCCAGGAGATAATGACCATAGGTTCCGGCACAGGCGCAGCCGCCTCTGACCTGGATACCAAAACGGTCGTTGAGCAATTTGACCAGCAGGTTATAGTGTATACCTTCAATGTAAAATGAGATCACACCAAGGCGATCCTCCACATTGTCAGCAAGTATCCGGAGTCCTGGTATTTTTCTGAGTTTTTTGAAAGCGGTTTGCACAAGTTCCTCCTCCCGCTTCCTGATCATGCCGGTATCCATCTGGTTTTTGACTTCAATACAAAGGGCTGTTCTTATTGCCTGGAGAAAACCCGGAGTTCCACCATCCTCTCTTAATTCTATATCGTCAATGTATTTATACTCACCCCAGGGGTTTGTCCAATCCACAGTTCCTCCGCCCGGTTGGTCAGGAGTTTTGCTTTTGTATAGGCTCGAACAAAAGACAAGCACACCTGAACTGCCAGGGCCTCCAAGAAACTTATGGGGTGAAAAATAAACCGCATCCAGTTTTTCCATCGGGTCATCAGGATGCATGTTGATATCAACATAAGGTGCAGAAGCCGCATAATCAACAAAGCAAACCCCATCAAACTCATGCATGAGCCTGGCCATTTCATGAATGGGCGTAAATACACCGGTAACATTAGAGCATGCTGTAAAAGAGCCGATCTTGGTTTTTCTGTCTTTATATCTGATCAACTGTTCCCGTAACAGGTTCAGGTCAATCAGCAGACCTTCACCCGGAGGGATCACCACCACATCGCTCATGGTTTCGAACCACGAGGTGTGATTGGAATGATGCTCCATATGCGAAATAAAAACCACAGGCCTTTCCATCTTCTCCAGGCAATCGCCACCGGAAAGGTGCTTACAGTGCTTTAGTCCCAGAATGCGTTGAAATTTATTGACCACGCTGGTCATTCCGGAACCGGCAGTGATGATGACATCCTCTGAAGATGCATTTAAATGGTCTTTGATTTTTTTGTGCGCCAGGTGGTATGAATTGGTCATCAAAGTACCTGTCTCTGTTGTTTCGGTATGGGTGTTACCCACGTAAGGACCAAATATCTCTGTAATTTTGTGCTCAATGGGGCGATACAAGCGGCCACTGGCAATCCAGTCGGCGTAGAGCAGGGTTTGCATACCATACGGCGTTTTAAACATCAGTTCATTGCCAATGGTATTTTCCCTGAATTTCCTGAAATGGTTTTCCATTGTGTCAATTCTTATTTCTGGTCAAAAATATCTATTTCATTCGAATAAGGAGCTATCGAATAGATTATAGGATAATATTTTTCAGAGAGCCTCCCGGCAATTAGTTTATGGGATCAGGATTTCATGCAGATATTCAATGGTTTTAAATTTAACCATCAAAAATTTATGCCAGAAACTTCATACTACTCCCCTTTTGAGATCTCCATGAGGGTAATTTCGATGGTGCCGCCCTGCGGTATCAGGCTAATAAAATTATTATCCTCCGATGACCAGGGATACTGCCTGCCAATCAGGACAATATATTCTTTCACCTCTTCTTTGGACTGGACCGGGATGGTGACCCCTCCTTTTCTGGAGCTCCCTTTACCATAACCCAGTATGATCCTGAAATCATTCTCTGAAAGGCTCTTTGCCTTGATCAGCAAAATACTGCTCCTGCGATCAGCAAAAGCGAGGGGTTCAAAAGTGAAATCCTTTTGTTGATTTTGCTCAACCACAACAGAAGTGGTTACAATTTTACGAATCGCATTGTCGGCCAGAATTTTCATGATCCGGTCAATCATCTGAGGCGGATAAAATTCATCGGGCATAATCGCCATGGCTCTCCTGTATCCATCCAATGCCTGATCATACACTCCGGAGGCAAGAAATTTATCAGCATCTGCAATGGCTTTATCATACTCCTTTTGCGATTTTTCAAAATCACCCCTGAAAATGATATTGATGCTTTCAATCCTGTTTTTGGGATGAATTTCATCCGGGAAAATAGCCAAGGCCTCTATATACTTTGCTTTTGCTGCCTGATACTCCCTGGAGGTGAACAGCTGGTCTGCTTCACCTGTGATCCGCATATAATCAGTTTTAAGCTTGTCAAGATCATTCAAATTAAGGTCGATGGCAGCCATTTGCTGTTTGGGATAGCTTTCATCCGGTTTATGCTTTAAAGCCTGCTGGTATCCAATCCGTGCCTGATTGAATTCTCCTTTGGCATAAGCGGCATCAGCACTTGTTATGATCTCGTTGTAACTTTTTTGAGCTGTAAGTTCCTGCTCCAGAAGTCGTTGATCAATCTCTTTTAATCTTTCCAGGGGATAGATACTCCCAGGAATCATCTGAAGCGCCTCCTGATAACGCGTTTGTGCTTTTTCATATTCCTCAGCCTCAAACATCCGGTCACCGGCTGAGACAACCCTGTTGTAAGCAGCCTCCGTTGAACTCATTGCATACAGCAGATCATCGATCTCTTTCATTTTATCCCTGG
>JBLRXC010000192.1:0-5865 GCA_047920975.1 Bacteroidales bacterium
TCACCAAACAGAACTACTACCGCTATACCAGCGTGGTGGATGTGATCCCACCCAGCGGACCTTATGTGGTGCAGGATTCATATGTGATCAATGACCTTTCCGGAGGCAATGGCAACGGATTGATGGATTATGGCGAATCGGTTCTTCTCTCACTTACAGTTGAAAATGTTGGCGTTCAAACTGCAAATAATGTTGTGGTTACACTAAATACGGTTGACCCTTATATTACACTTACCGGATCGGTTGCCAATTACGGGAATATAGCTGCAGGTGCTACTGCAGTTGTTCCTGATGGCTTTAGCTTTCAGGCAGCCAATGATATTCCGGACGGGCATAATACAATGTTTGAAGTCTCTGCCACTGATGGAACAGATATTTGGTTAAGCTATCTGAGCATTCCTGGTCATGCTCCTGTTTTGGAATATGTTGATTTCGTAGTTCTTGACCCAACAGGAAACAACAATGGCAAAATTGACCCGGGCGAGACAGTGCAAATAGAGGTCACGATTGATAATACCGGTTCATCTGAGGCATTTAATATTCTTGGACAACTTTCAGTTTCAGATCCTTTTCTTACGATCAATACTACCACTATTAATTATGGCAATCTTGCCGGAGGGAATACAGCTACAGGGTCATTCAGTGCAACAGCTTCTCCATCAACTCCGGCAGGTCATACCGTTTCACTGGCTTTGAATCTGAATGCAGACCTTGGAATTAACGGCACAGGTTCCTTTAGCCTGGTAATAGGACAAATACCTGTCCTGATTGTTGACCTGGATGGAAATAATAACTCAGCGGTGCATATGGAGGCATCTCTTCAGGATGTTGAAATTGCCTACGAAAAACTGACCTCCTTCCCATCAGACCTGAATTTATATTCAACCATCTTCGTATGTCTGGGGATTTACTCCAGCAACCATGTCTTGACTTCAGCAGAAGGTCAGCAACTGGCGGGTTACCTGAACAATGGTGGCAATCTTTACATGGAGGGCGGCGATACCTGGTACTATGATCCTTCTACAGCGGTGCACGCTATGTTCAATATCAATCCGATTGCTGACGGATCGAGTGATTTGGGTACGGTCACCGGGCAGACCGGGACATTTACCGAAGGAATGTCATTCAATTATAATGGAGATAACAGTTGGATTGATCGTATTGAACCCGTTGCACCTGCTGTGAAAATTCTGCAGAATCAATCACCTGCATACGGCACTGGCGTGGCTTATGATGCCGGTACATACCGGACAATAGGTACATCCCATGAATTTGGCGGTTTGACTGACGGAGCATCTCCCTCCACAAAAGATGAACTTATGCAGGAATACCTGAACTTTTTGGGTATTTCCATGTCACTCCAGGCTTTTTTTGGTTCAAATACTACCCAGATCTGCGTTGAAGAAATTGTAGAGTTTTTCGACATGAGTATTGGAGGTCCTGTCAGTTGGAGCTGGACTTTTGAAGGAGGATCACCAGCGACATCTTCATTCCAGAACCCTATGGTTGCTTATTTCAATCCGGGTTCCTTTGATGTCACACTTGAAGTTTCCAATGGGTTAGATACATCGGTAATTACACTTGAAAATTATATAACGGTACTACCATTACCGGAACAGGTGGCTACGCCCATTGGTGATGACGAAATATGCACCAACACTACCATTGGTTCTGATTATACAACTACCGGAGCAGCCTATGCTGATGCTTACCTTTGGGAAATTTTACCTGCTGAGGCTGGAACCATCTCAGGAGATGGCTTAACAGCCACTGTTGACTGGACGCTCAACTGGGAAGGAACAGCCTCTGTTAGAGTTAAAGGAATTAATGATTGCGGAGAAGGTGATTTTTCAGATGAATTCCTGGTTTATTGTTCCATTTGTACCCGTGTGGAAGAATTATCGATTCCTGATGGCATTCAGGTTTTCCCCAATCCTTCCCAAGGTAAATTTGCCTTGCAGTTTAGAGGCGATTTTGGAATGACTGAGGTTATGGTTTTGAATATTCTGACAGAAGTTGTATTTTCTGAAAAGATAATGGCTGGCAATGGGTCCATCCTTGAAATTGATATCCAAACCGTAGCTGAGGGAGTCTATTTTATAAAATTAAAAAATGATCACTCTGAAATTGTCAGAAAGATGATTGTCAGATAAATAATTTAAGTTTTTATTGCCCAGAATTGCGTAATTTTGACCACAAGGTTCAGTTTATGAAATTCACTAAATTACAATATTAATACTATCGAACAATGAACAGGATTTTACTTATTTCGGTTTGGAGCGCTCTGTTTCTTCTGGTCACCTGCCCTTCTATGCTTTTTGCGCAGGGAATCTCCTTTGGTCCCAAGACAAATGCCATTGAAGACTTTGAGTCCGGAGATTTTTCGCAGTTCAACTGGCAGCTTTCAGGAAATCAAAACTGGACTGTTACCAACATCAATCCTTATGAAGGCATTTATTCTGCGAGGTCTGGTGCCATTTCACACGGTCAGAGTTCTGCGCTTTCACTTCAATATGAGGTGTATGTGGAAGACACTTTGTCATTTTGGCTAAGGGTTTCTTCGGAGCAGAACTATGACTATTTGCGGTTTTATCTGAATGGGGTTCAAAAGGGTCAATGGTCCGGAACAGTTCCATGGCAAAAAGCATTTTTTGTGATTCCTGCAGGTAATCATACTTTTAAATGGGAGTACTCGAAAGATCCCAGCGTCAATGCTGGTGAAGATGCCTGCTGGATTGATTACATTACTTTCCCTCCTGCAGAACTCGAGGCATTGTTCATCACTGATACCAATGTAGTTTGCCAGGGTGAAGTGGTATATTTTTATGATCAGTCTATCGGCCCTGTAACAGAATGGTATTGGGTTTTCACTGGGGCAACTCCGCAGACATCCACATTGCAGAATCCGGTGGTTGCTTACTCAAACACCGGAATGTTCAATGTTTTCCTTGAGGTATCGGATGGTCTTGAAACCGCTTCCATCTTTATGGAGAATTATATGGAGGTAATTACAGTTCCGCAAACCGCATCAACCCCTACAGGTATGACTTTCCTTTGTGCCAGCTGGGGCAACTCATCTTATAATACGTCTCCTCTGGGGGGCGGAGTCACTTCTTATCACTGGACTATTACTCCTGAAACGGCAGGTACAATCTCAGGAAACGGATCGACAAACATCACGGTAATTTGGGATCCTACTTTTGTGGGTATCGCACAACTGAGAGTGGCTGGTGTGAATTATTGCGGTATCGGTGTTTATTCGAATCCACTGAACATAACACGGTACTTACCAACTGTTACTTTAATACTACCGGATTATGTCTCTATCACAACACCACCCTTTGCTTTGACCGGGGGAACACCTGAAGGAGGAACTTATTCGGGAACCGGTGTGACCAACGGAATTTTTGATCCCGCAGAAGCAGGTCTGGGCGATCATACCATTACCTACACCTATACTGACCCTAATATGTGTGAGAACTTTGCAACTGCTGTGATTACTGTAACTGAAACCACAGGTATAGTAAACAGTTCTGCCTTTGAAGGAATTCAGATTTTTCCAAATCCCAATGCGGGCCAATTTACGATTAAACTCAACCCAATGGTTGATGAATTACTTGATTTACAGATTTTTAATACGATCAGTAAGCTCGTCTACAGTGAAAGTGCGATTGATGTAAGTCGTGGCGCTGAAATGTTGATTAACCTTGATCATTTATCCAGAGGTCTCTATTATTTAGTGATTTCAGCGAAAGATTATAAAACGGTTCGAAAAATTGTAATTCAGTAATTACAACCATTTATCAAATCAGCAAAATGATCAGAACACCAGTATGGATTCTGGCGGGTGTACTTTTTATCCAGGGACAACAGATGCTCTATTCCCAAAAAGAGTCACCCCCACCGGGTTATGGTGAGTTAACACCCTTATCAGAAAGCGATTCAATTCAACTGGTAAATCTTCCGGTATTAACCTTGCCGCAATGGCTAAAGGGGCCTGATGCACCAACACTGCCACATATCGTTGATAATTCAATTCAGATGTATTGGCGACCTGTCTTTGCCCAGGTTGGATACGAATGCGGTCAGGCTGCCGGAATAGGTCTTGGCTTTACTTATGCCATCAACCGGGAAAGGGATCTGCCTTC
Source organism: Bacteroidales bacterium (assembly GCA_047920975.1). Lineage (GTDB taxonomy): Bacteria > Bacteroidota > Bacteroidia > Bacteroidales > JAADJA01 > JAADJA01. Next base: position 4,149 of record JBLRXC010000192.1, read on the forward strand.
AAATATTCCGCAGAATCAATATGCTACGCATTTTACCTGGAATTGGGGAAATGGGGGTAATGGCTGGTATGGTGTGAGTTATTTTCATAGTTTTGAAATTGTGCGAACACTGGGAACACCAACAGCAGAGGTGTATGGTGGTATGTCGGCGGGTGGTGGACAAAGATGGATGTCGGGTTATGACAATTATTATCATTCCATGCACAACAGAATTTCAGAAGTCTATAAAATTGACCTTAGCACCGAAGAGGGCATCCATACACTGCGAAACTGGCTTCACAATAACCTTGATGGGTCTTCAACAGGTGGAGTAGCTAATTTTTATACAAATGCTCCTTACGGTATGCAAACACTTCCCCCGGGCACACCGGAGGCCGGGAAATATGTAGTAACAAGCTGGAGTTCAGCCAATCATGCCCTCACTATTTCAGGGTACCATGACAGTATTCGATGGGATTACAACAATGATGGACAGTATACCAATGATATTGACATCAATAATGATGGTGTGGTTGATGTGAAAGATTGGGAAATTGGTGGTTTCCGTTTTGCCAATACTTACAGTGGTGGACCCTCTTTCGGGAATAACGGGTTCTCCTATATGACCTACAGATCCTGCGCTGTTCCATATGGAAGCGGAGGAATTTGGGATAATGCAGCGCATGTTGTGTATGCTAAGGCAAACACAGAGCCACTTTTAACGGCTAAAATTACCATAGAATATAATTGCCGGAACCGGATCAGGGTTCTTATGGGTGTCTCAACAGACCTAACCAGTACGACTCCGGATTATGTCATTGGTTTTCCGATTCTTGACTTCCAGGGCGGATGCTTCTTTATGCAGGGCGGTACCACGGAGGCTGATAAAATCCTTGAGTTTGGACTGGATCTTACACCATTCCTGAACCTCATTGGTCCAGGAACCCCTGCAAGATATTTTTTACTGGTTGATGAAAAAGATCCGGAAGGCTGGGGAAGTGGACAAATTATGAGTTACTCTCTTCTTGATTATACAAACGGGGTGGTTGAAATAACTTCCAGTCAATCCAATGTGCCCATCAATCAGAATTCCCAAACCAAACTCTGGGTTGACCATACAATTGTATACACACCGGTGCAAATTACTTCTGACACCCTGCCTGCCGCTACCGTTTATGAACCATATACAGCACCATTATCGGCTCAGGGTGGAACACAACCTTATCTGTGGGAATATGATCTCAATTTCACCGAATTGTACGCGTCAGGACCTATCCCAATGGTCAATGCCCAACAGCTGAATCCAGGAAACAATAACGATGGATATGCCACAAAAACACTTGATTTTGCCTTTCCTTTTTTTGACAATGAATACAGTCAGGTACGGGTTCATGTTGACGGATATATAACTTTTGAGAATTTGCTGACCTGGCCTTATCAGGTTTATGACTTTTTAAAATTCACAAAAAACAAATACATTTCACCTTTTCATGGCGACCTGAGGCTTTATCCGGATCAGGGGGACGGCATGTGGTATGATGGTGACCAGAATTTCGCAACTTTCCGGTGGAAAGTTTCTGTCAACGCCTATCCCACAACTTCAGAACTGAACTTTGCTGTGCAGCTTTTCAGCAACGGAGACGTCCGCTTTTATTATGGTAGCAATGATTATCCATCTTTTAACTGGCTCTCGGGGATATCAGCCGGAAACAACAAATTCTACCAGTTCACAAACCTC
>JBLRXC010000193.1:0-5851 GCA_047920975.1 Bacteroidales bacterium
CCTGTTGCCGGTAAAAACCTATGTTGAGGGGATCAGGTCGGGCAACAGATCGTTGCTGAGCCAGGCCATCACCCTTGTCGAGAGTTCACTTCCGAAACACCAGTCCGTTGCGCAGGAAATTATAGAGCAGTGTCTTCCTTTCACTGGTAACTCCATCCGGATTGGAATTACAGGCGTTCCCGGAGTGGGTAAGAGCACATTTATTGAGGCGTTGGGTGTTTTGGTCACCGGAAAAGGCCATCAACTGGCTGTGCTGGCGATTGACCCCAGCAGCGAGCGCACCAAAGGAAGCATCCTGGGTGATAAGACCCGCATGGAGCAACTGGCCAATGATAAAAATGCATTTATTCGCCCTTCGCCCTCCGCAGGATCGTTAGGCGGTGTTGCACGAAAAACCAAAGAGATCATTGTATTGTGCGAGGCAGCGGGATTTGATGTGATCTTTGTTGAAACGGTGGGGGTGGGGCAGTCGGAAACTGCGGTTCACTCGATGGTTGATTTCTTTCTTTTGCTGATGCTTGCCGGTGCCGGCGATGAGCTTCAGGGCATCAAACGGGGTATCATGGAGATGGCTGATGCCATTGCGATCAACAAAGCCGATGGGGATAATCTTACCAAAGCCCAACTGGCCATGCGCCAGTACCAGAATGCCCTTCACCTGTTTCCGCCTTCTGAATCAGGCTGGGAACCGGTAGTAAAAACCTGCTCTTCGCTCACCAATGAAGGCGTTGCAGAAATCTGGGAGGTGGTGGAACTATACAGAATTCATACAAAAAAAACCGGTTATTTTGATAGAAAACGGCAGGAGCAGGAGCAGCGAATACTTGTGGAGACAATCAGGGAGAATCTGAAAGATGACTTTTTTAAAAACCCGGTAATAACCGGCAAACTTACAGAGGTCAGAGAAAAAATTTCAGCCGGAAAGGCAAGTGCTTACCAGATGGCGACCCATCTTCTTCAGACTTATTACCGTAGTTTGTCTTCGAAGTGACCTGAAAAATCCGATTTTCACATCCGAAATATCAAAAATTTGGTAAGTTTGACGCCTTAATTCAGGAGGTTTTACAAACAGAAACGAGATGAATCAATACACAGAAATGAATCCGAACCCGCTGGTTCAGTACCTTAACAAGCCATCATCAGATTTTACAAAGCAGGACATCATACGTTATGCAGAGGACCATGATGTTGCCATGATCAATTTCCGTTATTGCGGCTGGGATGGACGGTTGAAAACACTCAATTTTGTGATCAACAGCAAACAGCACCTCGATCAGATCCTCTCGTACGGAGAGCGTGTCGACGGCTCAAGTCTTTTTTCATTCATTGACGCCGGATCCAGTGACCTGTATGTCGTTCCGCGGTACAAAACAGCATTCGTCAATCCTTTCAGCGAGGTTCCGACCATTGATATTTTGTGTTCATATTACAATAAGGATGGAGAGCCTCTCATCAGTTCGCCGGAATATATCCTGAAAAAAGCGCACCGGATATTGCAGGAAAAAACCGGTTTTACACTGGAGGCGATGGGAGAACTTGAATACTACATCATCAGCGAACGGGAGGATCTTTACGAGGCTACCGACCAGAAAGGTTACCATGAGGCAGAGCCTTTTGCCAAATGGAACGATTTCAGGAGAGAAGCCATGCTGGCCATTGCACAGGCAGGAGGGATGATCAAATACGGCCATTCAGAGGTTGGTAATTTTGCTGTCGGTGACCTTGAATATGAGCAGAGTGAAATTGAGTTTTCCCCTACATCCATTGAAGATGCAGCTGATCAGTTGCTGATAGCCAAGTGGATACTGAGGGTTCTTGCTTACAATTATGGCGCGACTGTGACGTTCGCACCAAAAATTACGGCAGGAAAAGCAGGCAGTGGGATGCATGTTCATGCCAGACTGATGAAAAATGGTAAAAACATGATGATCTCACCCAATGGTCAGTTGACCGACACAGCCCGCAGGATGATTGCCGGTTTTCTCGATTTGTCGCCTTCTCTGACCGCTTTTGGCAATCTCAATCCGATGTCCTATTTCAGACTGGTGCCTCACCAGGAAGCGCCTACCAGCATCTGCTGGGGCGACAGGAACCGCTCGGTTTTGGTCCGTGTGCCTTTGGGCTGGACCGGCAACCTGAATATGGCAGGTGATGCAAACTCAAATCAAAAAGACATCAGCACAAAAGGGTTAGATCTTCAGACCGTTGAGTTGAGAAGCCCTGACGGGTCAGCCGATATTTATACGCTGATGGCAGGTGTTACTGTAGCAGCGCTGCATGGCCTTGAGATGAAGGATGCACTGAAGTTTGCAGAGAAAACCTATGTGGATGTTGATATTTTCAATTCCAGGGACAGGAAAAAGATCAGTAGCCTGAGTCATTTACCGGCCTCATGCGTTGAATCGGGGGAAGCGCTTGAAAGACAGAAAGATGCCTACCTGAAACACGGCATTTTCACCGAAGGCACACTCGATGGCATTATCAAATACCATAATGGTTTTAATGATGAAAACCTGAGGAATGAGCTGAAAGATAAACCCGAAGAGTTGATGAAAATGGTACAGCGGTTTTTTCATTGCGGGTAGCGGTCTGGTTTCGCTTTTTATATGATGTTGATTCTCATCACTTGACAAGAATTTTTTGAAATACATAGTAACATAGGGAACATAGTTGTTCTCTGATACCGATATGATTGAATTTGAACCTTATCATTATAGCTATGAAGAGATTGAAGCCAGGAAGGAGAACCTGCTCTCTTTTCAGGCGGCTGGTTTGACTTACCGCAAAATGATGGCATCTGTTCTGGGATGCATTGATCTGACCTCTCTTGAGGGATCGGATACAAACGAAAAGATCATTGCCATTTGCAGGAAGGCAAAGACCATTGCTGATACCGGAAAAGGGTTACCGAATGTTGCAGCGGTTTGCTTTTATCCTCCATTTGTCAGTACCGCAAAGAAAGAACTTGAGGGAACCGATATCAAGGTAGCTTCCGTTGCCGGGGCTTTTCCGGGCGGACAATCTCCCATTCATGTCAAAACTGAAGAGGTGAAGTTTGCAGTTGGTGAAGGCGCCGACGAGATTGACATGGTAATCTCAAGGGGTAAATTCCTCGAAGGGGCGTTTGGTGTTGTCTTTGATGAAATTGCGGCCATCAAAGAGGTCTGTGGCCCTGCCCGCCTGAAGGTCATTCTGGAAACAGGAGAGTTACAAACTGTGAAAAATATCAGAAAAGCAAGTGAAATTGCCATAGATGCAGGAGCAGATTTTATAAAAACCTCCACAGGAAAAGTATCACCTGCTGCCACTGCCGAAGCCTTCATCGTGATGGCTGATACCGTGAAGGAGTACTTTGAAAAAACAGGCAAAATGATTGGCCTGAAGCCGGCCGGCGGCATTTCGACCCCTGAACAGGCCATCACCTATTACCAATTGTTGCATGCGATTGCAGGAGAAAATTGGCTGAATAAAAACTTTTTCAGGGTTGGGGCCAGCCGGCTGACAGATGAATTGATCAAAAAGCTTCAATAAGACTGAAAATTCTTTCCGCGCAAAACCTACGGCAACGAACCTCCTGCGCGGTCCAAACCGGCACACCGGGGGCTGAGCGTGTCGAAGCCCCATATCTAAAAGAGTTTCTAGTTGATAAACTGTGGTTTCGACAAGCCCTTCGGCATGCTCAGGACATCGCTCAACCACCCGTCTCTCCGGATCGGTTCGCAGGTAGCCAGGGTTGCTGAGCTTGCTGAAGTAACATAGTTTATTGCCTTGTTTCCCTGCGAAAAGAATTTAAGGTCGGTCCCCGCCGCCAACGCACTCGGACAAGGAATCGGCCTTATAAAAATTTCGTTGGTTTTCAAAGTGAGGATTCCCTTGAGGGCATTAGTAAGCAAACGATGAACATTTATGTTGAGGCTGCGTTTAGGTTCTTGCAGATAAACAATCTTAAACATGCTTCTATGAAGAAACTCATTTCCATTTTGCTGCCCAGCTTGTTTACCTTGGCAGCCACATCTCAAACAATGCTTGACACCGCTCTGAATTTTACAGTCAAGGATGTTTATGGCAACACTTTTACGCTGTTCGATAAGCTGGATGAAAATAAAATAGTTGTCATTGACTTTTTTTCGACCAGTTGAAGTTTCTGTCAGACGTATGCGCCAGATTTGCAGGCGGCATACGAAACGTTTGGATGCAATGCAGGTAATACTTTCTTTATTGGCATTGACAAGGGAAATGACAATGTCCATGTTTTGGCTTTTGATTCCATTTACGGGGTGCATTATCCCGGAGTAAGCGGCAACCAGGGAGGCGGGAATATCGTTCATCTGCTTTATGATGTTCAGGCGACTCCAACAATTGTAGTCATCAGACCTGACCGTTCCATTGCCGTGAAACAGGTCTATCCGCCGGCTTATCAAAATGTTGTTGACAGTATTCTGATGACGGGTGGCATTCCCCAGGATTGTCTGACCGCTGTCGAAGAGATTATCATGACCGAAACATTTGCGATCCATCCGAATCCGGTGCGGCAAAATGCTATACTGAACTTTGATCTTGCCGAGGATGATTTTCTTATGACCAACATATACAATTCAAACGGGCAATTGGTCAGGATGGCCTTCCGGGAAGCGTTCCGGTCAGGCAAACATTCTGTTAACATCGATTTCACAGGGCTGGAGGGCGGTCTTTACTTTGTGAATCTGGTCAACCAAAAGGGTGTACAGCGTTCCCTGAAAATCAATCTTACGCCCTGAGTTCTGACAAATAGTCAAACGTGATCATGACGCAGGTCTATTTTGGATTTTAGAGTGATGATTTATGATTTTCGATTTGTGATTTCTTCTTTACAGCAACCAGCAACTCTCAGTTCTAATCAGCCTTGAGCCATTGGCCATTAGCAAGTTTCCGAAGCAATTTAACAATTGCCAATTGCCAACTTTCTTCGGTTCACGGTTTTCTGCTCTCAGCCCTATGCTCTCAGCCCTGTGCCAGAAAGTGTCACAACTGATATTTCAGGTAATCAAGCATGAGGGGTATTTCGCGCTCATCGATGCCGTACTTGATCAGATGTTGCTTATCTTCTGCAAAACTGGTCATGAACAGTTTAAGGTTGTTATCGTTGCGGTTCACGCTCAGTTTATAATTCCTGATAGCCTCCTGCCGGTTTCCGAGGCACCATTCAACGTGTCCCAGGTTCATAAAATCATATTTATTGGCATCTTCAGCAATCAGTCGTTCCAGGTATTTTTTGGCCGTTTCAAATTTTCCCATAACGAATGAGCACCATGCAATGGGTCTCAGGACTTTTTTGTTCTCCGCAGCAAGAAATTCAACTTTATAATAATATTCAAGGGCCTTCTCATATTCCTTCAAATCGAGGTAGGTGTGCCCGATGAAGGTTTGCACATAAAGATTATCAGGTTCCAGCTTTTCGGCTTCGAGTAAGAATTTCAGGGATTCGGTATAATTTTGTAATTGTCTGTAGCACATGGCAATCTTGCGAAGATTCCAGGCCCTGTTGACTTCAAATAGTTCAGCCTTCTTATAGTAGCTGATGGCTAGTTCACAGTTTTTCAATTTTTGCAGGCAATATCCCATTTTTTCAAAAAGTTCCTGACTGGCTTCTCCTTGATCGGTGAGTGTCAGATATATCTGGTACGCAGCATTGAAGTTCTCATTTTCAAAGAAATACTCCGCAATATTCCGGATAATTTCATGGTCATCAACAAGGATTTGTATGAAATGCGACTGATGGATTTCAAACGGAAGCGAAAAGATATCCAGCATTTCATGCCTCATGGTATTCAGCTTGTAAAACCTGTAGAGATCATGAATGTACTGCGAATAA
>JBLRXC010000194.1:0-5833 GCA_047920975.1 Bacteroidales bacterium
AGTGATATCAATTTACATTTATAGTTTTTAATTAACAAATGTATACTTTAATAAAAAATTTATAAGTTTAATTTTAAGATACGTTGAACCGTAATATTCAGGCTTACCTTTTCAATGATTTTCATCTGATATTTATATTCCAGGTAGTCTGCTTTACTTAGTTATATTATTTTGTTTGGAATAGTTTATTATTTTTGCATCAGAAACGTTGCTTCATGAGCAACAAGCTTTCACAGGTCGTTTGATGTTAGGATTAATTTAGAGTGCGATTGACGGTATCTATTTTGCAAAAACGAGATAAACAAGGAATCTGTTAATTACCGGAGGGGTTATTTTTGCTTAATATAAGCCACTCTCCTTAGAATTAGGTTTTGCTAAAGAGAATAAGTATATTTGTTATTATCCTGTTTTCTATTTCAGTTCAGCAGATCATCGCACAGCAGAATGGTGTGTTTTACTGGATAGGCGGAACGGGAAACTGGTCTGATACACTCAACTGGTTCTCTGATAGCGGAGGCTTGCCAGGACCCGGCGACCATGTTATCTTTGATGAGAATTCTTTTTCCGAAAAGTTTCAGCAGGTAACCATTGATATCGAAGCACATTGCCGGAATATGAACTGGACGGCAAGCCAAATGGAGCCCATATTAAACGGGAATAAAAAGCTGAATATAAATGGGGCATTCAAACTGGCGCCGGGCATGACCGTCAATTACTCCGGTTCCATTCATTTTTTAGCCGACTCAGGCAATTACCAGCTTTTGCTGAATGGAAATACCCTAAAGTCTGACCTGTATTTCAATGGAGAAGGTTCATGGGAATTATTGGATGAATTAAACACAGGCCTGAATAAGATATTTTTTAACAAAGGTGTTCTTCTTTTTTCTAATCAGGTGGTTACTTGTGGATCATTCAATTCTGCAACCAATCTTCAGCGGACGTTATTCATGAACGGTTCTGTAATAAACATTATGTTAGCCAACGGAACATGGAATGTGAACAGTCAGCTAAATATTCAAATGCAGGGGAACTCAATCATCAGATTTACAGAAGCCGGTCCATCAGCCATAAACACTTTCAATGGTGGGGGATTGAGTTATGGAACTGTTGTTTTTGAAAATAGCGCAGTCATCCAGGGTAGTAACCTGTATATACACCTGCATTTGAATGCAGCAAAATCATATGTTCTGCCTCAGGGTGGTACACAAACACTCACGGGACAAATTTTTGCCAGAGGTTGTGCCGGCATGATTGCTATTTCTTCCTCGGGTTCAGAACCGGCATTTATTGCCAAAAGCAATGGTAATATCCAGATTTCTTTTGCTTCTCTCAGATCAGTCCATGCTCAGGTAGCGCCACCATATCAGTTTATGGCATTGAATTCGGTAGATGACGGTAATAACAATGGTGTCAACTTTTCCATGCAGAGCCGTGATCTTTATTGGGTGAACGGATCAGGAGACTGGACAGATACAACGCGCTGGATTTCTTTACCCTTCAATGAAGATTCGGATTGCGCTCCCATGCCATTCGATAATGTATTTTTCAACGAAGATTCATTTCCTGACCTTGCGGATACGGTCAGCGTCAACCTGCCCCTTGTCAAAGTCAACAACATGACGTGGTCAGGAGAAAAAGACCCGGTTTTTTACAATACAGTTTCTCCATCGGCAATGGAGATTTATGGCTCACTTCAGTTCACGGTCAAAATGCAAAACTATTACGATGGGGTCATTCATTTCATGGATACCCTTGGTGGAAGATCCATCAAGACCTCCCACCGAAAGTTTTTGAATGACCTGGTATTTATGGGAGAAAATGGTGGATGGGTGATTTATGATACCCTTAATACAGATGGCTCTATCTACTTTATGAAAGGCGACCTGTCTACACAGGGTCATTACATAAGTTGTTTTACATTCCGGTCAGATTCTGCATTTTTGCGAACCCTGTCCCTTGATACATCTGTTATACAGGTCAAAGGTAGCAATGCAGGTGTTTCATGGAGCTTAAATAATGAGTTTCTGGAATTTGATGCGGGGACATCACGCATTGAAATTTCAGCGCTGGATGGTTCTTTGGTGACCATTGGCGAAGATACCGTCCAATACAATGATATAGCTTTTATGAGGAATACCGGTATTGGCAGGGTTAAAACCGAGCCGGACACTTATAGTGTTTTTCGCAAGGTTGAGTTTATGAGTAATGGTGGTATATCGGGGAGTAACACTTATGATACACTTGCCTTTTCTCCAGGATGCCATTATGACCTTCCGCCGGGTGCCACTCAAACCATTTTGGGAGATATATATCCTTCTGGTGTTTGCGAAGGCCCTGTTTTGTTAAAATCTTCTACAAACGGCCAACAGGCGGGTCTTTTTAAATCAAGCGATACTTTGCTTATAAAAAGCGCAGCGCTCCGGGATATCAATGCTTATGGCGGTGCTGTTTTTATCGCCCAAATGTCAGTTGACCTGGGCAATAACAGCGGCTGGGACACCATAGCTGTTACAGCACCCGGTAAATTATTCTGGGTTGGAGGCACAGGTGATTGGAGTGCAGTCAGCCATTGGTCAACCACCAGTGGTGGAGCGGGGGGAGAATGTATTCCAACCCCTTTCGATACGGTTATCTTTGATCAGAATTCATTTAGCGCTGTAAATCAATTTGTTAATATAGATCTAAATAATGCGTTTGCAGGTTATATGGATTGGTCATCCGCAGGATTTATTCCTGAGTTTAAAGGAAACATCAACACCTCCTGGCTAAGGATTTACGGCTCTCTGAAGTTGAATCCAGATATGATTTTTACATATCCGGGTTTCATCTCGTTCGAATCATCTCATCCCGAGGAAACCATTCTTTTAGAAGGTGTCAAATTACACAATATCAACAATAGTGTTTTTTTTGATGGTATTGGTGGTGAATGGACTCTTTTGGATAGTTTGCAGCTCGGTCAAAGTACGTCCAACCGGAATAGCCTATTTTATTATAACGGAACACTGAACACAAACAGCCAGTTTATTGATTGTTATGGGTTTTATTCAAACAGGCCGAACATCAGGAACTTTCATCCTGGGTCCTCTCATTTTGATGTCTATCAGGGGTGGAACATTCATGGTGAAAACCTTGCTTTGGCTGATAATAATTCAAGGATCACACTTACAAATGGGAATTTTATACACAGGTATGGCGATTTTGCGCCCTATTACGATATCTCATTCTATTCTGAATCCAACAATCAATATTTGCTGACCCAGAATGTGAATGATGTCTTGTTTCGTCATGTCCTGTTTGAATCACCAAGCGGGAGGATCTACGGCAATAACTGCAATGTAAAAGGTAAAACTGCTATTTTCAACGGGGAAGGATTTGTGAACACTTCCAATGGGAATAATGTCAATGTTTATGTCCTTGACAGCCTGATTTTCAATTCAACAGGCCATATTTTTGGTAAGGACACCGTCAATCATTTGCTTATTTTCAGTGATCAGGGCAATATCACCGGTAATGGCTTTTATGCACAGGCCCTCTTTCTTAATGATGGCATCATTCAGGGTAACAATATTTTTGATACACTCTCATTCAACCCTCCTTTCACTTATCAGCTTGGAAGTCAAAATGTTCAGACCATAAGCGATCAGTTCAACGTCACAGGCAATCATTGTGAATACATTATCCTCAAATCTACAACTGATGATCCTGCAGAAGTTTTTAAAGAATCGGGATTTGTTCAGGGCAATTTCATTGAAATGACCAACATTAGTGCTACGGGAGATGCTGAGTTTGATGCAGGACAGTTCAGCCTTGATGTCGGTAACTCAAACGATGGCTGGCTGTTTCATGATCCATCACTTAATTATAAATTGGTAAGCGACAGTTCTTTTCAGCAGGGAGACACAGTTTATCTGTGTGCAGACAATTTCGGTGGCAATAGTACAACCACCTATGAATGGAAGAATTGCGATACCGGTGAAATATTGGGATCAGATTCCTGCCTTGCTGTATCGCATAAAGGGACTTATTGTTTAACAGCATTCTACGATGAAGGTGGGGGGTGTGAAAAGCTGGATACAATAACCATCGGATGCCATCTGCTCCTTAGCTTAGAAACAACGGACATTTCCTGTTATGGCTTTGAGGATGGATCGGTGCAGGTGATTGTGGAAGTTGGAGAGGAACCATTTAATATTCATTGGTTTAATAGCGGGGTTCTTTTTTCTGATTCAATGATAATCGAAAACTTACAACCCGGTATGTATAACTATCAGATAGAAGACGCTGAGGGCTGTCATTCATCAGGATATGTAACCATAGACCAACCGGAGGAGATGCTTTTGGCATATGCTGCGCTGGATGCCTGTTATGAGGCTGACAATGGTTCCATTTCGTTGGAAATAACAGGAGGAACCGAGCCATATGTGTTTGAATGGGCTCATGGTGCAACAATGTCTGAGTTGATCGGTCTTAGCCCAGGAACCTACCAGGTTACAGTTTCTGATTTAAACAGTTGCCCGGAAGTGACCCAGATCATAATCATCCATGAAATTCAGGAATTGAAGTTTGCACTTTTGGGAACTGATTTGATGTGTTTCAATGATCAATCCGGAGATATCCTGATCACCGGTCTCGAGGGAGGCACTGGCATTTATTCCATTTATTTTTGGTACAAGGACGGTTATTTTTATTCTGAAACTATGGACATTTCAGGACTTCAGTCGGGTTATTATGAACTGGTGATCACAGATGACAGAGGTTGCCTTGGTAATAACGGGATTTTCATCACCCAACCTGATCCTTTGGATTTGAAACTTGAATCATTAAAGGAAGCAATCGAATTGGGCAGCATCGATCTCACCGTGACCGGTGGGACCCCACCATATATGTATCTCTGGAACACTGGTGCCATAACAGAAGATATTGACCCACTAGGGGGCGGGTTATATACTGTTGATGTAACCGACCATAATCTCTGCAAAGCCACTGAAAGCATTTTTGTTGAGGTCCATTACCGTGTTTTTGCCCCAACAGCATTCAGTCCCAATGGTGACGGTGTCAATGATACCTTCTCGCTATTTGGCTTGGGAACCGATTTGAAAGATTTTCACCTGACAATTTTTAACCGGTTTGGGCAGGTTGTATATGAATCTAAAAATGTGAATGAGGGCTGGAACGGCCGGTTAATGAACTCCGGAGCGCCCCTGCCCAGTGAAGTTTACACCTGGCAGACTCACATCACCTACGTGGGGGGTGAGTCCATCGTTGATTCAGGAAATATTACCCTGTTAAGGTGAGATTCCAAGTTCTTGTTCATAAAAAAATCCCGGAGAATATTTCATGTGGTTTTAATTGTACTTTTGTCGCCGCATAAATGGTGCACTTGTTCTTGATGAGCATAGAACAGTCTGAAAAGGGAATGCCGTGGAAACCGGCAACAGTACCCGCTGCTGTGATCGTCATCTGCTTTTTGAAATCGATTTTGTCACTGTCTCATAAGTCTGGGGTGGGAAGACTATCAAAAAGGACGTAAGTCAGAAGACCTGCCATGGTTGCAAAACAATCAGAAGCTTTCGGGAAAAAAAGCCTGGGATAATTGATTCATAAACTATTCAGGCAAAATTTCCGATTGATTTCGAGGATAAATTCCAATGATAATTTGCAGGTTTGATCCTTATGAAAAGAGGTATTTCCATAACGGTTTTTCTGTTGATTGTTAGCCTGGCTTCCAGTCAGGATGGAGTCATTGACACAACCTTGAAATTATCTGAATTTGAAGTTGCTTCAACTCACCTTAAAACCCAGCAAGCACTAGCTAAAATGATTATAATTGACA
>JBLRXC010000195.1:0-5782 GCA_047920975.1 Bacteroidales bacterium
TTCAGGATTTACCGGTTTGCAACGAAGTGCACCAAATTCCATGATGGCCTGGTTAAAGGTAGAAGGATCTTTTTTATCCATAAGCTCAAATGCTTTTGCGGCAACCATTCTTTTGCCCCTGTGTGATCCGGCTGGTGAATCAATTCCGAAAATCCGCGACAGGACCCTCCATGCATTGCCATCCACAACTGGATAAGGCATGTTATAGGCAAATGAAACAATGGCTGACCCTGTGTATTCACCAACTCCTGGCAGACTTATGATTTCATCATAGTTTAAAGGAAACACACCATTGTATCTTTCCATTATAATCCGGGACGTTTTATGGAGATTTCTGGCACGGGTATAGTACCCCAGGCCCTGCCATAATTTAAGCACTTCATTTTCGGAGGAGCTGGCAAGTGATCGGATATCAGGAAAGGTGGTCATGAAACGGTTGAAATAGACGGTGCCCTGGTCAACCCTGGTTTGCTGGAGGATGATTTCTGAAACCCAAATTGTATAGGGATCATTGGTCAATCGCCAGGGAAGGTCTCTTTTGTTTGCCTGGTACCAACCGATGAGTTTTTTGCTAAAATTCACTGTGAACAAATTTAATTACAGTAAGTTAAAAATAATCAACTATGGCCTTGCATTTGAAAAAATTTATATATTTGCAGCCCCTATTGAAAAACGGTAATAACAAATATATAAACAGTATTATTATGACAAAAGCAGAAATCGTTGCTGAAATTTCGAATAAAACCGGAATTGAAAAGGTCACCGTGCAGCACACAGTTGAGGCTTTCATGGATGCGGTGAAAAATTCGATGATTAATGGCGAAAATGTTTACCTAAGGGGTTTTGGCAGTTTTGTAATCAAAAAAAGGGCTGAAAAAACCGGGAGAAATATTTCGAAAAACACAACCATTATTATTCCTGCTCACAATATTCCATCATTCAAGCCTGCCAAGACTTTTGTGACTGAAGTGAAAAAAAAGACTAAATAATTTAATTGATGGATTATGCCTAGCGGAAAAAAAAGGAAACGACATAAAATGTCGACCCACAAACGGAAAAAACGTTTGAGAAAAAACAGACACAAGAAGAAATAACATTTTCACCATGCGGGTAAAAACATAATGCATTGGCATTATGTTTTTAGCTTTTGGCCATTCGCGGATTTTTTGATTCGCATCTCTCCAATGCAAGCCACTGGTTAGTATACCAGCTGCTTAAAACAGGCTAAAGAATGAAATAGTGAACAAAGAATTAATCATTAATTCGACCACCTCGGAAGTTGAAATTGCTTTGCTGGAGGACAAGGTTCTTGTGGAGCTCCACAAGGAAAAAAGTGACACCAGCTATTCTGTCGGGGACATATACCTTGGAAAAGTCCGGAAGATCATGCCCGGACTAAACGCCGCGTTCGTTGACGTTGGGTATGAGAAAGATGCTTTTCTACATTATCTTGATCTTGGACCGCAGGTTCAGTCATTGAATAAGTTGACCAAACTTGTTATGCAGGGTCGGTTAAAGGGTCCGGCCCTCGAAACATTCAGGCTTGAAAAAGATATTGAAAAAACAGGTAAGATTTCTGAGGTCTTGACTGCAGGTCAGCAAATCATTGTGCAGATAGCCAAAGAGCCGATCTCCACAAAAGGACCAAGGATATCATCAGAACTATCTTTTGCTGGCCGGTTCCTTGTGCTGGTTCCTTTTTCAAACAGGATCTCACTTTCCCAAAGAATCAAGAACCTTGATGAAAGGAAACGGCTTAAGCGGCTGATTATGAGTATCAAACCCAATAACTTCGGAGTCATCATCCGTACAGTCGCTGAAAATAAAAAGGTTGCTGAACTCGACAATGATCTCAAAGGACTGGTGAAAAAGTGGGAGGCCATGATGAAAAAACTGGTGAAGTCACAGACCCCTGCAAAAATCGTCAGTGAGCTTGACCGGACATCTGTTATATTAAGGGATATTCTTAACGAGTCCTTTAACAGCATAGTCATTAATGATCAGACCCTCTTTGATGAAACCCGGAACTACCTGAATTCAATTGCTCCCGAAAAAACAAACATTGTCAAACTTTACAAGGGAAACAGGCCGGTTTTTGAATATTTTCATATTGATAAACAGATCCGGAGTTCTTTCGGACGGATCGTAACCATCAGAAGCGGTATATACCTTATTATTGAACATACCGAAGCGCTTCACGTCATTGACATCAACAGCGGCCACCGGATGAACAAAGACAACAGCCAAGAAGAAAATGCCATATCGGTTAACCTTGAAGCAGCTACAGAACTTGCACGGCAGCTTCGTTTAAGAGATATGGGAGGGATTATTGTGGTTGACTTCATTGATATGAGGTTAGCTTCGAACAAGCGTAAACTTTTCGAAAGGCTCAAGGAGGAGATGGCAAAGGACCGGGCCAAACATACAATACTTCCCCCAAGTAAATTTGGATTGATTCAGATCACACGGCAGCGGGTCAGGCCGCAGATGAATCTCCCCAATGCTGAAAAATGTCCTGTTTGTCAGGGCAGTGGTGAAATCAGACCAAGTGTCCAGCTATCAGATGAAATTGAAAATAATATTCGATATCTTTTGCAGGAGCAAAATGAAAAGTATCTGAAACTTGCTTTGCATCCCTATTTGTATGCATTTTGTACAACGGGTTTGCCTTCACTCAGGATCAGATGGTATTTAAAATATAAAAAATGGATCAGGCTTATGTCGGTCAATTCTTACCACATGTTAGAATATCATTTTTTTAATAAAAATGATGATGAGATAAAACTGTAATTTTTTTTGTCGGTCCTGATCTTTGCAATCTCACACCAAACAAACATAAATATTTAATGGACATTGTATTAAGCGGCATAAGACCCACCGGAAACCTTCACCTTGGAAATTATTTTGGTGCATTGCGCAATTTTACCAAAATGCAGTTTGAGAGCAGGTGTTATTTTTTTATTGCCGATTACCATTCGCTTACAACCCATCCTACACCTTCAAATCTGCAGGGAAATGTAAGGCAGGTGCTGATTGAATACCTTGCTGCTGGACTTAATCCAGAGGTAGCAACCATTTATGTGCAAAGCGATCTGCCTGAAACGGCAGAACTTTATTTGCTGCTCAACATGAATGCCTATAAGGGTGAACTTGAAAGGGTCACCACTTTCAAAGAGAAGGCAAGGAAGCAACCTGAGAATATCAATGCCGGGTTGCTTACTTATCCTACCCTCATGGCAGCTGACATCCTGATCCACAGGGCACATAAGGTGCCTGTTGGAAAGGACCAGGAACAACATCTCGAAATGACACGCACGTTTGCCCGGCGGTTTAACCGGCTTTATCAGGTTGACTTTTTTCCTGAACCGTTGGCTTATAATTTTGGTGAACAGCTTATTAAAATTCCCGGACTGGATGGGAGCGGGAAAATGAGTAAATCGGACGATGAGAACAGCGCAATTTTCCTTGCCGATGAACCGGAGATCATCCGAAAGAAAGTGATGCGGGCCGTAACGGATGCCGGGCCTGCGGTCCCAAATTCAATGAAGCCAGAACCTGTCCGGAATTTGTTTACTTTAATGGAAGCCGTATCTATTCCTGAAACTGTTGCTTTTTTCGAAGAAAAATATAACACCTGCGAAATCCGCTATGGTGATATGAAAAAACAACTGGCTGAAGATATTATAGGATTTACTCAGCCTATTCGTGAAAAGATCAAAGAACTGTCTGCCAATGAACAGTATATCAGAAAAGTAATGGACATGGGAAAAGAGAAAGCACGCGAAAGCGGATCCATTACCATAAAGGAAATAAGGAAAATTATAGGATTCAGAAATTAGCTGCTTCCCTTCACATTTCACATTTTGTAATTCACGCTCAGGTTCTCATCACCAAAACAAATCCTTATCTTTGAAGCAATTCAAATAAAAATGATAGAACATCCGGCGATAAAAAGTTTTCATGAAACTGCGGTATTGATTGGTGTGGTGACCAGAGAAGAGACCGAGGAAAGGGTTACTGAGTATCTTGATGAACTTGCTTTTCTTGCAGATACAGCCGGTGCTGTTCCGGTGAAAAGATTTACACAAAACCTGAATGTGAGGGATCCGAAGACCTTTGTCGGTTCAGGGAAACTCGATGAAATATTTGAATATATCAGCGAAAACGAAGTTGATCTTGCTATCTTTGATGATGAACTCACCCCTTCCCAAATCCGTAATATTGAAAAGGTTCTGAAATGCAGGATCCTTGATCGCAACAATTTGATTCTCGACATATTTGCAGGAAGGGCACGCACGGCCCATGCCAGGACACAGGTTGAACTGGCTCAATATCAATACCTCCTTCCAAGACTGACCAGGATGTGGACACACCTGGAAAGGCAGCGGGGTGGCATAGGTCTGAGGGGGCCGGGAGAAACAGAAATTGAGACCGACCGCCGGATCATCAGAGACCGGATTGCACTGCTCAAGAAAAAACTGGAGAAAATTGACAAGCAAAAGTCAACTCAAAGAAAAAACCGTGGAAAATTGGTTCAGGTGGCACTTGTAGGATATACAAATGTTGGGAAGTCCACTATCATGAACCTGCTAAGTAAGTCAGATGTATTCGCTGAAAATAAACTTTTTGCCACCCTTGATACAACGGTCAGAAAGATGGTCATTAAAAACCTGCCATTCCTCATTACTGACACAGTAGGTTTTATCAGGAAGCTACCGCACGACCTGGTCGAATCTTTTAAATCAACCCTGGATGAAGTGAGAGAATCGGATCTTCTGATCCATATTGTTGATATTTCCCATCCTGAATTTGAGGAACAAATAGCTGTGGTGCAGGAAACACTTGCTGACATCAAAGCGAATGGAAAGCCAACGATTGTGCTTTTCAATAAAATTGATGCATACTGCTACAATAAGAAAGATGAAGATGATCTGACCCCCCCTGCCAGGGAAAACCTGTCGTTGGAGGATCTGAAAAAAACCTGGATGGCCCGGTCAGAATCACCCTCCATTTTCATTTCGGCAATTCAAAAACAAAATATTGAAGAGCTGAAGAATATACTTTACCATGAGGTGAGGAAGATTCACATGGAAAGATACCCGTATAATGATTTTTTGTTCGAGGCATGAAGTCCATGCGCTCCGAATATAATCGTCGATGTTTAACAAATCAGAAATCACCATAGAACCATTTGCTTTCTACGGTGATTCCGGATTCAAACCCATCAGCCAGCTTTTCTTTTAAATATCAAACGGGTGATATAAATCCCTTTGCCATATTTTTCGCCACAGTCGCTTTCAACACCACTGAGTGCAAATGCCAGATCCCAACCCTGCTCAACGAGCTCCATAATCTTACTGGTGATAATGGCATCATTTGAAGCCACATTCTGGAAATTGATTCCTGCACCACTGTAAAAATTGAGCAATGTAGTCTCCTCGAACTCCTGGATCCTGGCATCTGACCTGCTCACATCTTTTTGCTTGCTTGTCTTCCCGTCAGTTCTTGGGGTGGTTAAATCACTTGCATTCATCTCCTGTTTGTTTTCAATAATCCTTGACCGTCCGATTCCCATCGGAACAATAGATTCGACAACGGTTACAATTTTGTATTCATACTCCTGTGCGAATACTTGTAATGACATGGCTGCCAGTACCCAAACAATGACAATTCTCTTCATTTTACTTGTGATTTTTAAGTTATCTTACTCTTAAGGCTTTTCAGATACGCCCCCGCCTGATGCTCTTGCCGGGAAAGGGATTTTTTAGGGCGAATCACAAAT
>JBLRXC010000196.1:0-5745 GCA_047920975.1 Bacteroidales bacterium
CTCTCCCGTCAATTCGTATGTTTACCTTTGGGGCTACGATCCGGGCAATCCAAATGCAGGCAGACTTTACGACTATGAATTAAAATCCAAACTCGATTTGATACCCGCACACAAAAAAGTTGTGGTGGTACAGGCACCGAATGCGGGTGGGTTTGCAACGGTTCTTGCGGATCCCAATACAATTGTAATTACCTCTTCGCAAACAAATCAGCAATCAAGCCGTGCCAACGACACACCTTACGAAGAAAACGAATGGTGGAATGGCGTTAAATACCACCATGGCGAGTTCGGTCATCGCTTTTACTCACCTCTGAAAGGTGAAGACCCGAACATGGACAACTCTTTTGTTCGGTAATATTTAAGTAGATATTCGTTTTATTGAAACTATTGGCCTGAACGGCCTCCCTCCAATCCAACCCCACCTCCTTTTCAATAATTACAGCCTCACATTACAGCCTGTGGATTAACAAAAAACTCAAACAACCTGAAACGCTACATTTTCGACTTTTATGATTGATCTTGTCATCCATAATGCCACCTCTACGAGGCTTTTAAAAAGGGTTGCGCTTTCTATCTACCATAATTTCGCACCTACGGCGCTTTTTTATCCACCCATTGCCTGTTAAGTATAAGAGAGCACAAGAAAAGCAGAGTGCTGATTGGCATAAAATCTTTGCGAAAACCCTTTGCGTCCTTTGCGACTCTGCGGTTATCTTTCTTCACCGCTGAGACGCTGAGAAATTTATTTTTTTTACGATCAATCCTCCTCTTTCGGTAAGTTTGCACAAAAAAAAGGTTTGCTGTTATCAGAGCGGTTTCATACGGTCAAGACATCATTTGCACTCACCTACAGGTCGCTGCGACACCCTAACTACAGACTTTTTTTCTGGGGGCAGTCGGTTTCGCAGATGGGTACCTGGATCCAGAACATTGCCATCGGCTGGTTGGTCTACCGGCTGACAGGTTCGGCAATCTATTTGGGGATCATTGCTTTTGCCGGCCAGATTCCCTCGCTTTTTATCACTCCGCTCGCAGGAGTGTATGCCGACCGGTTCAACAGGAGAAAGGTTCTGGTAATTACCCAGATCCTGGCCATGGTAACAGCCATAACCCTTGCCCTTTTCGTGCTCTTCGACATCATTACCATAGCTTATTTACTTGTTTTTGCGGTAGTTGCCGGTATGATCAATGCCTTCGATACACCGTTCAGGCAGGCCATAGTGCTGGAGCTGATCGGTAACCGGGAGGATCTTCCCAACGCCATTGCCCTGAACAGCTCGTTGTACAACACTGCCCGTTTCATAGGACCGCTCATCGGTGGGGTATTGATCAGCCTCGTGGGGGAGGGGTGGTGTTTTATGATCAATGGACTCAGTTTTCTGGCGGTTATTTATAGCCTGATGAAGATGCAGATGCCGCACTTTGAACCTGTCACACAAACGAAAAGTCTGTTATGGCAGCTACTCGAAGGCTTGAAGTATGTATGGACTTATAAACCGGTAAGGTACCTGATCATGCTTGTCGCAGCTTTTGGTTTCATGGCTCTGCCTTTTCAGGCACTTTTGCCGGCTTTTGCTGCCGACGTATTGAAGGGCGATGCCACACTGCTTGGAACGCTTACCGGTTCGCTGGGTGCCGGTGCACTGCTGGGTGCGCTTTACCTGGCCTCCAGAAGCAGAATGCAATCCCTGCCGCGGAATATTTTTGTTTTTGGTTCCCTGCTCGCTTCCGGACTTGCGGTTTTTTCGCAATCAACCTCTGTCCTGTTGAGTATGGCTGCATTATTCGTTGCAGGTTTTGGGATGATCACACTGTTCAATGCCACCAATACGCTTTTACAGGCCATCTCTGATGAGGATAAGCGAGGAAGGGTTGTTTCGCTCTACAGCCTTTCTTTTATGGGTTTGACACCGATTGGAAGTCTGATTGCGGGAGCTATTGCTGAATTCAGCAGTGTAATGTTCACTGTATTGACCGGGTCTCTGATTTGTCTTTTGGTTGGGGTGGTGCTGCAAAAGAAAATCAAAGCGGTAAAGCCATTGCTTTAATTGGTACGCCGGTACAATAATGCTTCCCTTTTAAAAACACAGGGGTTCCCAATGAATGAAAACAACAATAGAACACTGATCATACTGATTTGCACTGATTTAATCCTTAAAACTTCCAGGTGTTCTTCCTCTCAATCCATTTTAATCATGATGTAATAGCACTAGAAACTCACCCGGATACCCGGACCGAGCAGCAGAAACCATTTGGATTGGTTCAGAAAATAGCCACCTCCAACGTATAGTGGAAATGACATTTTGGAGTTTCTGTTGGTAGGGAAGATACTGCCTATGATCACAACCCCCATATCTCTGTTGGTATTCTTTTCTGAAAAGTTGAAAGCATTCAGGGCAAGAAAACCGGCACCGACCGAATAGGGCTTTAGTTTGGCGATCTTATTGCGCTGATAGAAACTGAACTGGGCGACAATGGCCATACTGATGCCGCTCAGGTTCCCGATCTGATCCTCCCCTGGTTTCATGATCAGCAGTCCGGCAGGAAAAGAGACATCCACATCGAACCGTAAAGGTTTCTGAAGGATCAGTTCCATGGTCTTTTTGTGATGCCCGCCCTGGTATTTATTGGTTGCATGTGAAATGGTGATGACGACCCGCGTCCAGATATCCCAGTCGTAGGTTTTCCGTGATAAGTTCTGGTTCAGACTGATATCAGAACTCCGGCAATCTGACCTTGAATAGTAGGTGTACCTGGGTGAATTGTCACCCGGACATATGGCAACATCATTCATTTTAAAGGCTTCAAGCAATTCACCACGGGTACCCAATATTCTTACTTCAATGTCAAGGTATTGTTTGCCGAACAACCGTTCACCCTGATCAATCATTTCGGGATGGAAGATGACCCGGATATCACGCACAACATCTTCATAAAAAAGCGGTCCGGTGAATGAATCCAGCTTTTTGGGGTATTCGCCATAGTCAATGCTTACAAAGTCGAGCGGCCGGGGGCGCTGGTATTCGGCCACAGTTACTGCGTGACCTGTTGGTCTGTTGTTGACCAGAATACCAATCTGGGATTTAGGAATGAAAACCGGAACTGTCAGTTTAACTTCAGCTTCCGCATCAGACCAGGAAATTGTATCGACCTTCCCTTCGGGAATATCGAAGGTTATGGCTGACCTTGAGAGGCTCACGCCTTCAATCCTCACGATGGCTGACTCGTTGGGGTTTACCCTTAGCTGGTCTGACCACTCGCGCCCCTCGCGAAGTATTTTAACCGAATGAATGGTTGTCTGCGGCAGGACTGAAAAGTTCAACATAAAGCGCGGCTGGTCGCCATCTTTGATGTAAAGATAGCCGTCGCGGGATTGGTGGTAGTTGTAAGGACGGATGATACATAACATTTTGTTATTGGCCAGGCTGTTTCGTGTGAAGATCTCAGCAATAAGGGCTCCGCCGGGTTCTTCCTGGGCTTCAATGCGGTAGGTGCGGTTGGCCTGCAACAACCGGTGGTTGTCAATCTGTATTTCCACACCTTTTTTACGGCTGATATCATCCATCATGATCTCTTTGAGGTCGGTACCCAGAAAAGCCAGCCTGCTGGTCTTCACGCTAAATTCCGGTGTTGAAAAAGAAAACAGGAATATTGGGTTCTCATGTTCATCCAGAAAAGGTTTGTAAAGCTCCACTTCAATGTTAAAAGTCTGAAGGCCGGTTGAAAGTGCTGCCAGGTGCAGAAATGTTTTCTCATTTTCCCTGACAATACGGTAATGATAGTTGCTTTTCATGGTCCAGTGCGGCGACGAAACAATGTTTCCGGGAAGATTGGTGCTGAGTTCATGGACGACTACTTCTCCTAAAAAGATTTCATCCGGAGGGGAGACAATCGAGATCTGCATATCTACAACCGGTTGAAATTCAATCGTGTAATATGCTGAACCCTGACTTTCATTTTCTATACCCAGTTGAAGCCTGAAAAAATTTCCAAGCGTGATCTGGTCAAATCTCAGGTAAATGCGGGCAGGTTGCCCCTCAGGGTTTTTTTCTGATCCCAGATAGATGACGCCTGGCGATGGCCTTACATCAAAGATTGTCAATGATTGCCCCGGAAGAGGTATCACAACCAGTTCCGCCATTTCATGTTCATGTCTGTAGCGGAACGGTATTGTACCTGCATCGCGAAAATGGGGCCTAAGTTCAGACAACCGGTATACAGCAGTATCAACACGTAATTCAATATCAGCATAATGCATTTGCTGCGCCAGGATCTTTGAAAGCTGCGGTGTTAAACAAAAAAATAAAAAAATGCCTACCGTTAAAAACTTATTCATCGATGTTATCCCAAAGAAAGGAGCAAAATTAGGATGTTTCAAAGAATTTCAATATGATCTTTATGCGGATCTTTTAACAATTATACTGACACTTTTTTTACTTTTACTCTAACAAAGTCTAACATTGCAAATGATGAAAAAATTATGGTTTTTGATCCTCAGTCTGCTTCTCCTGGGCGTTCTGCAGTGTTGCATCCGTCAACATAAAAAGCCTGGTGATTTAAACCAGGGCGTCATCATCGTAGCCAATAAAAGTGGAAATGATGTCTGGTTTATTGACCGGGAAACAGGAGAAGTGCTCGTTAAGCTACCCACCGGGACCGAGCCCCATGAGGTGGAAGTTTCCGATGATGGTAAAACTGCCGTAGTCTGCAATTATGGTGACCGCGACACTCCCGGCAATACGCTTACTGTTTATGACATTCAGGGGGGTATACTCCTTAGAACGATTGATCTTGGCCTTCACACCCGTCCGCATGGGATGAAATGGATAGCCGGAAGTCAAAAATTACTTGTCACCACAGAGGGGAGTCAACACCTTTTAATGGTAAATACAGAAACGGGCAAAACAGAGAAGGCCTTTTTTACTGATCAGGAGATTTCGCATATGGTAGCTGCCACTCCTGATTTTAAAAGAGCTTTTGTTCCCAGCATCAGGACAGGGAATGTAACCGTTTTTGACCTGGATTCAGGGGAACTGATTGCACAGGTTTACAGCGGAAAAGGAGCCGAGGGAGTTGATGTGAGTCCTGATGGAAAAGAGTTGTGGGTAACCAACAGGGCTGATAATAACATTTCGGTTTTTGATACCAGGACCCTTGAACAAATAGCGTTAATCCCATGCGAAGATTTCCCCATCCGGGCAAAATTTACACCTGACGGAAAGAAGTTTGTAGTGAGCAATGCCCGGTCAGGCACGATAGCAGTTTTTGATGCCTTGAGCAAGGAACTGATCAGTACAATTAAACTCCGGCCGCCTGTCCCTGCTGATACCGACAGTCTGCGTTATTTTGCTGAATTTGAGGGAACTTCCATCCCCATCGGATTGGTGATCCCTGACAATGAAACAGCCTATGTTGCCAATACCCGGTCGGATGCTGTTACAGTGATTGACCTTATGAATCTTGAAATCAAAGGGCATTTTCAGGCCGGGAATGAACCTGACGGGATTAACTTCTCATGGTTGAAACCTGAAATTCATTAGCACCTTTTCCGGAGGATTTGCCGGTACCATTTTCAGAACTTAAAATTTAGTACTACCTTCCGTTTTGCGGGATCAAAGGAAGAATATCCGCTCTAATTATTTTCTTAGTTTTGCAGCCTTAAAAATCACGACTGATCAAAGATATTTTCATGCAAAAAGTTATTTTTATTCTGCTTTTAATGTCAATGCCGGGATTGCTCTTCTC
>JBLRXC010000197.1:0-5699 GCA_047920975.1 Bacteroidales bacterium
TTCATCACTTTTGGCTAACAAAAACATTTCAATAAGGGCAGCTGAAGCGGCTTCATCATTGAGCTTCAGATGCTGACTTTGGGTAAATTCAATTTTATAATCCTTATCATAGCAGAGGATATTTGAAAAATTTTCCTTAAGGTAATCTACGACAAGCTTTCTGTCAGTTGCAACGTATATTGCATAATCTGAACCTTTATACCGGTCAACAATTGTTTGTATACGCTCTTTTATCCTGTTCAGGCTTTCCTGAGTATCAATCCAATGCTGGGTATGATTGCTTTTTGGCATCGTGTTGTCGTAATACTTTATATGAACCCCAATGATATTTTTCCCGCTAAAATTATTTTCTGCAAAATTATCTACAGCCGATTGAAACTCCGGTTTAAGTTTTAAGGCATCAAAAAAAGGTTTTGTTTCCTTTAATAGAAATCCATAATGACTGTTAAATATCATTGTATTGTAACTGACATCCGTGCCGTTTTTGATAAGGTCAATACTCCATTTTCTCCGGTTGTTCATTACATTCAAGAGAAAAGAAGGTGTTTTTTTTCTTAAAAACTTATGCACAGTTTCTGCGATAAGCACAGGTATGAAATACCCATAAGGAATCAGGGGCAACCTTCTGATGAATCTTTTGTAACCATTAATACGTGGTTCAACAATTACAGGAACTCCTTCAATTTCATCAGGAACTTCAAAGAAAAAGGGAAATGCATTTGCTCCTTTATCACTCAAATACATCGATGGTGCCCAGTTTATAACCAGTGACCGTTGGGTTGATTTGGCGTAATACCAGGCATGGGCAGTGGCGAATAAATTATCGCCTAACCCGGCATTCCTGCGTGAAATCACTTTTCTGCGGTTATTGCTGTCCATTATCTTCTGTTTGGTAATATCGTTTAATATGAATAAGATGTATTGTTGTTTCTTACGTCCGCTAAATTATCTAAATTTTGATGCCATTCATATCCTGAATCGGGGTGCAAAAAAACCAGATTAAGAGTAAATGACTGAATTGTGCGCAATAGGTAAAATCAGATTTTTAAAAAAGTTATAAATTTCTCAATCAGGACATCGAAGTTGAAATTATTCTCATAGTTTATTACAGCATTATGCCTTAGTTGTTTCACTTCTGAGGGTGGAAGTTTTGCAAAATCTTCAATCTCTTTTGCAAGTTCATCGGGCTGAATGTTTTTGTGGATCAATTTTCCGCAATTATTGTCCAGGACTTCTGCGGTCCCTCCCACATCTGTTGCCATAACGGGAATCCCTGCTGAAAATGCTTCCATAATTGAAACAGGCATGCCTTCTGATTCACTAACGTTGACAAAAAGATCAATTTAATCATATGCAAATACAATTAAAGAACATGATACGAAAAACATCATGGATTGTTTTTAACTGCATCAATTGAATGCGTGACTTTTGAAAAGATTGATAATATTTATTAATCC
The DNA here is from genome assembly GCA_047920975.1 of Bacteroidales bacterium. Taxonomy (GTDB): domain Bacteria; phylum Bacteroidota; class Bacteroidia; order Bacteroidales; family JAADJA01; genus JAADJA01. The sequence continues at coordinate 1,458 of JBLRXC010000197.1, forward strand.
TGATTATCATACTTTTTTTACACCAAATAATCCTAAAAATTTCCATTTAAAAAAGCCCCCAATGTATTTGATGTATTTTGTTAAAGGAATTAAAAAAGCCCGGGGAGAAACAGCATGTTTCCTATAGAACAAAAAATCCTTTTTCAGATTATAATTTGACCTGATTGAAAAGAGAGATTTAAACAGGCGGCTAAAACGTTCATCATGTCTTAACCCTGAGTTTCTTGTATCATTATAAATTACAAGGGATGGATCAACTATGATTGAATAGCCAGCTTTTTTTGCTCTGAATGTGAAATCTGAATCACCATGATATTGCGGAAATCTTTTGTTGTCAATAAAGCCTATTTTTCGGTAAACGGAACTATGTGTAACGGTTCCCATCCCGGTAAGCCAATCGCATGAGACAATTTTATTGAAAGAATCATTGTCTTTCTGGTGTGCCCCAATCATATTTTTAAAGCCTGTTCTCGCATCAAACAAACCACCCATTGACCAGATAGTATCAGGCTGATGAGCCAGCAAAATTTTTGAACCAATAATTGTATCAGGCTCATGATGCTTAAGAAGGGATGCAAGATTAAAAAAATAGTTCTTTTCAGGAATAATGTCATTGTTCCACCAAAGAAAGTAGTCTGTATTCAGGGTATATAATCCATACTCAACGGCTTTGTTGATTCCACCGCTCCACCATAAGTTTCCGTTACCCTCCAGCAGATGAACTTGCGGAAAATTCATTCTGATCCAATCATTGCTGCCATCTGTTGAGCCATCATCAACCACCACAACTTCGAATATTGCAGTTGATGAATTTATGCTACTCAATTGTGAAAAAACAGCATCCAAACATTTTTGTGTGTAATGCAGGCCATTAAAAACTGGAAATACTAAGGCAATTTTCATGAGATCATTTAGCGTCCTTATTTGTTTTCATATGTATGCACCTGATTTTCTTCTTATTTAAACTTCATTGTTGTCCGTAATATGTTCATTCTCTGTCATATCGTTTGGATATCTGAGTTCATAATTTGATACATCATAGATATACATCACGGAAGCGATAACGGCAATGGTTGTCTGCCTGGTGAATGCTCCGCCCAATATCTCCGCCAGGATCAATAGCAACGCCCAAAATTTTAAATACCCGTACCTTGGTTCAATTTTAAGCGTAAAAAATTTCCGAAAAATGAGGAATACCGCTAAAAGATAAATAACACCAAACCTCACATAATTTCCAATAACCCCTATGTCTGACTGATAAAATCCGAATTGGGTCTTGTAATATGAAACCCTCATGCCATATGGAGCCATCATATGGGATTCACCATTTCCTATAAAATAATTTAATGGCGTAGGATTAAAGTCCGTCAGAAAAAATTTAGTGGCCCTGATCCTGATATCTTCTCCCTCCTGACTGGCCTGTTCTTCAGAAACCTGAATCAGATTCATGATCAGGTCATTGAAAAGGAAGAAAATAATGGCCACTGCGGCAGTAATCATCAATGATACAAGCAGTTTTGACTTAACCCGCTTACTACCAAGAATGTAAATAAAAGCTCCTAAAAGGGTGGTCAGCGTTGATGACCGTGTTCCCTGTAAGAGTGGAATGATCATAAAGGAAAGACAGAATAAGAGGAATAATTTATTACCGGTAGTAAAAGTTTTTTGAAGAAATAAATAAAAAACCAGGCCGGCAAAGGCAGCCCCGGGAATAAAAACCCTGATTGTTCCTCTATCCTCGGAGATTCTTGAGTCGAATAAAATGGTGGGATAAAGTACATACTGCCCCATAAAAAACCCTATATAAATAATACCCATAAAGATGAGTAACTTTTCCAGGTCTTCAGGCTTCACCCTCACAGTGTGCAGAAAAAAGTACAGAAGGTAGAAATACATAAAATTTAATGCCCAGATGCTCAGACCAAAGCCCTGACCGTGTCCCCATTTGGCTCCATAAACTGCCAGGGCCAATGAGAGAAATATCAATCCTACTTCAACGCCAAATTTTTGCGGGAACCATTTGCCCTTATAATAAACCAGTGTCAAGGCAATGCCTGTAAGCATCAGAATATTACTGGCAAATGATAAAAGCAGCAACATTTGCCTGGGAATAAAGGTGAACATGAAGAAGTTGGCAGACCCGAAAAAAATAAATAGGATGATTAAATTTCTGACCATTATTTTCTGTTGGTTGTATCTTTTATCTCCTGGATATAAAGGATTGAAAAAAGGTTTTTATTTTATTTTTAAGTCGAAATTTAAGTATTTTAATCAACATACCGGTCATGAAGATTGAGGTATAAAAATAGGCATATTCGTTAAGGAATGCTTTCATTTTTTGCGGGTCCATGATCACATCTTCCCTTTTGGCCAATGAAATATCCTGTCCCCGGATATCCATCACAACATTCATTTCGTGGGGTTTCATGGATTTTTCATATTGATAAATATAATTTTTTACAGGACGGCTTGTGAGCACATAAGGTTTGGTGAAAGACTCTTTTCTCCCGTAAAGGTCAATTTCCATATCAAACTCCTTAAGCCTGTCAGTAAGTTGGTTCAAGCATTCTGGCAATAATTCAGCATAAGCATCATAGACATTGATTGCCTTTTTAAGGGAGATAAATTTAGGCTCTCTGGCGACAATTTGCAAAGGTACCTGAACGTATAAGCTTCTGCTGATCATGTTTTCACCAGGGTCGTTGAAATTGGTTGTGTAAGATTTCCGTGGAAAAACAAAATAAGTGCTGGAACTGATCAGATACCCAATGAAGTACTTTTTCCAGGAACTTTCCGGCCAATTTCTGATACGGCCCGGCAGGCCTGTAATATTGCTTAGATCCGGTGCCTGGTCGTACCATTTTCTGAATCCTTCCCATTGTGTTTTGGTCCACATTTGCCCGTAAGAAGCTGCCATCTGGATAAAATAAACATCTGAATCGTCTTCCAGGGGGATAAAAGGGAGCTTGTTTGATTCAACAAAAGGAAGATTGTAAAGCGAAATGCCTGAAATCAAAGGATCATTTTCATAAAATTCCAAAGCTTTCACGGCATATTGATAATAATGAGGCGATACAAAAAGATCATCTTCAAGAACTATGGCGGCCCCATATTCGCAGGCTAAATTTCCACAGCTGATAATATGTTTTCTGAGACCCTGTCTTTCCTGATGATAAATTACTTCCTTTTCACCATGTTTCCATTTGAAATTATCAGCAATTTCATAAACTTCCTGATTTTGACCATTGTTGTCAATGCTGATGATCAATTTCACAGGATGAGCATAAATAGCCAAATTGACCGACCTGAGTATTCGCCGGATAGATTCTGGCCTGTTAAATGCAGCTATAACAACTACCGGGTGCTGACTTTTATTCATATTCAATGAATGATTCTTGTCATTTTTTTATGGATTCTCATTTTTCATGTCCATATAATCTAACTGTCAGACAAATTTAGAATTTTTATTACTAACCCTTCTTTGAACAACCCCTGCAAGCTTTCCCAGGTCATTTCTTTGATAATAGAGAATATGTGCAAGTAAAAGAGCCATAAAAATTACCTGCCATAAAATGATTGATAAATAAATCGTGACCAGAATTGCAATACCGATAATGATTTTTGGAAGCCAGAAGGAGAGAATGAACTTCCATGGATAACCAAAGGCTTTGATAAATCCAAAATAGATGTTAATTGGAACGATGACAATCATGAAACAAAAAGTATAAGCCACCGCCACCATGACCATAGAATACAAAGCTCCCCAGGCAATTGCAGCGACCATTAACACAGATGTTACAATTCCGACCTGCATGAATAATTTTTCTTTCTCAAGAAGAATAAACATATGTCCTGTAGTTGAGATCATGGTTTGGAAAAAGATCAGAAGGCCAAAATAAGGCAACAATTCCGCAACCATCATCCAGTCAGCTCCCCATAATATTTTCACAAATATTTCCGGAAAAAGAATCAAGATGGCTCCCACCGGATAATTGATGAGGCTTATGATACCCAGAATACTGGCGTATTCCGAACGGATATCCCCCCCCTCTGTTTCATATTTTTTTAAACTTGGATAAAGCACGGTTCCAAAAATTCCGGAGATTAAATTGAGGGACAGAAGCAGTAGTTTATATGCTCTGCTATAGATGCCAAGATCATAGCTGCTGTAAAGTTTTCCGATAAGCAGATTGTCGGCATTTCTGGCCCAATAGTTTACCAGGTTGAACCCACTCAGGTTGG
>JBLRXC010000198.1:0-5690 GCA_047920975.1 Bacteroidales bacterium
CGAATTGTTGATAAATACCAGGGTTATTAACAGGTTTTTGTTGTTTTTTTAGGCCAGGGGCTGCAATGTGGGTTAACGGTTACATTTTATTTTGATGTGCTGGTTTTGTTTAATTGATAATGAATTCCTTTTACAAGGTAATAAAAACAGGATGAAGAATTTTGCCCGTAGGGCATTAATATCAATAGAAAATAACGATAGGACAAAAGGATTTCCCGCAGGGAATTAACATCCTGATTCTGATCATTTTTTCAAATGCTGAATTGATGATTATTCAACAGGCTTAAAGATATATCGTGTCCCAATGTGAATGCCCCAAAACCCTCCTGCCACGTAAAACGCCCTTGTACAAACTTTTTTTCATTGATCCACAGAGATGAACTTTTTTAATTTGTTAATGTCCTACGGACAATAGAGCCTTATAGACTAATTATTTCTACTGATATTGAAGCCCTACGGGCTAAAAAATATTCAAATCGTGCAATTTTTTCTGTATTCGCAGCCATTCATAGTAAGATGTCAGGCTTGATCAGATCAACTTTAAGCTGTATTGAGCCTTACAACAAAGGCGATAAATAAGAACCATTGGACATTTATCTTTCCCAAACATTATCCTCCCGGTTTACATCCGGAATCTCTCTGTTCCCCAATTCAATCTTGGATACTTTCAGGTCCTTTGGTAAAGTGATCGTAATGATGTTTGTTCCGTCCTTCCAAACAGAAGTTGACCTTGTCAATGTTACCGGCTCAGTTTCTTTTGCCCAATAGGTAAGGTGCACTGGAACTGGTAGCAATCCCTTTTTCTCTATGATGACCTCATTTTCAGATGTTACCTCTTTGATGGCCAGATCGGGATAACCAGATTCAAAGAACCACGGATCAAAAAACCAGCTTAAATCCTCTCCTGCAACATCTTCAAAAGTATTGAAAAAATCATAAGGTATGGGATGCTTGCCTTTCCAGCGCTCCATAAACTCAAGCAGCGCTTCCTTGAACAGGCTATCACCCAGGACATCCCTGAGAAAATGGAAAGCCATCGCCGGGCGGTTGTAGGCTGCCGTCCGGGCGCTTCCAAAATGGTTATGCTGATAGGTTGGAATCATAGGGGGTAATTCAGGTTCCATTCCTGCCATCCCTTCATAAGCACGATTCACGCGTGAAAGATAATCAAAGTCAGGTAGTAGTTCTTTCATGAACCCTGCAGGTAAGTATGCTGCCCAACCTTCGTCCATCCAGGCATACTTGCGTTCGTTGGTGCCCATGTAAAAAGGAAAATAAGTATGAGCAATCTCGTGAAAGAGCAGGCCAGCAAAATCTTCAAAATGGTAAGGCATTCCATTGTTGGCCATCATGGGTGTTTCCATTCCCCCCGATCGTGTCCCGCTGCAGAAAGAGGTCATCTGCGGATAGGGGAAGGGATAACCCGGAAGTTCAAACGACATGTATTTGACCGATGCCCTGCTCACCTCTGCACTCCGGTCCCAGTGGTCTGCACCATCAGGATAGACCGCATCCGTGAAGACTCTCCTGCCGGAAATGCTGTCCACAACGAGGCTGGTGCCATCCCAGTTTGATTTGGTGCTCATGGCGAAAGAGAAGTCAGGGACTGATCCTGCTTTGAATTTCCAGGTATGTTGTTTCGCTTTTTTGAGAACCCGTTTGTCGGAATAGTCCTGCCGTGTGATGATCCGGATCACTTCATCAGAAGTTTTCGCCTCTTCGAACCTGCGGAGAATATCTGGTTGAAGAATCTCAACCATGTTTTGTAATTCTCCTGTAGCCCATACGACATAGTCGCCCGGAACCCGGATGCTGACCTCAAAATCATTGATATCATTGTAAAACTCTACTGTCCCCAGATATTCAATCTTGTCCCATCCGTCAATGTCGTCATAAACCGCTATTTGTGGATACCAGTATGCAATGAAATAGTGGCCATCGGCATATTTACGCATGCGCAGTCCCCTGTCTGCCGGAATAGAAATATGCCAGTCCAGTTCAACGATGGTCTCAGTCCCCGGCAGGATGACTTCTTTCAATTGGATAGAGAGGTTGGTCATGTACCTTTGCGGGAAATCGTTGGTTGCATCATAATTGATTCCTCCGATCCTCAGCTTTGAAATTTTCATCCCATCGGATACATCACCAGGGGAAATTGCCCACTGCCGGGCCCCGCCTTTTTTGAAAAAGTCCTGGTAAAGTCTGAACACCATCTCCTTCAACGTATCGGGCGACTGGTTGAAATAGCTGATCCGGGCAGTTCCTGTTAGAACATCATTCCGGGTATCTACGGTAACATCCATTTTGTAAACAGCCTTGTTTTGCCAGTAAGCATCTCCGGCGTGGCCGTCGGTTGAGCGGGTTTTATTCTCGTAAGCCTTTTGGATGTTTAGAGGCAGTAGCCTGTTTTGGGCAAAAACAATATTACTCATGAGGATCACCGGAATGATGGTATATTTTTTCATAGTTGAACCGTAATAAAATTTGTCTTTTAATAAATACTGAAAATCCCGGCAAAAATAGAAAGATGTCAGTAAACAGTTTTGTAGGATTTTGAAGATGAGTTTAAAACATTTTACACCTCTTTTTGTTCGGATTGAAGAGGTTTTACAATGGCAGCCACAAGCACAATACATGATCATCCGGATTGGTTTAACAAGCGTTTGCACGATGGTGGCCCGGTTTATGCCGAGACAAACCCTGAGCAGTTCATTGTGGAACCCTGGAATGCCGTTTCATCCCTGCTGATCGTTTTGCCGGCCATCTGGTGGCTTTTTGTGATCCGGCATAATTTTACCGGTTACAAATTCATGCTTTACAGCATCCCGCTGATGATCATGGGTGGGACCGGAAGTACGCTGTACCATGCTTTTCGGTCGTCGTCCTTTTTTCTTTACATGGACTTTGTCCCCACTGCCTTTCTCACGCTGTCACTGGGCATCTATTTCTGGATCAAGGTGTTGAATAAGTGGTGGCATGTGTTTTTTGTCATTATTCTCTCTTTTCTGATCCGGTTTCTGTTCTTTAACAATCTCCCCACCCACACAGCCATCAATATTTCCTATACCATTACCGGAATCATGATTGGATTGCCTTTGCTGCTCCTTCTTTACCGGACAGGATTTTACAAATGGAAGTATGTTGTGATCACCATTGTCCTGTTTCTTGCCGGAATCCTTTTCCGTGAGCTGGACAGCCGCAAGATCTCCTTCCTTCCGATGGGAACACATTTTCTATGGCATGTCTTTACCGGGATAGGGGCATGGTTTATTCTGGGGTATTTGTATCATTTCAGGAATAACGAACGACTGAAAGCCCGGGACTCATTTCGGGAAAGTCCACATTGATCATTTTTTCAAAGAAAACACCTAACCAAATATTTTTCCCCCAGACATACTATCTTTAAAAATTTCTGTATTTTTGTCTGAGGTTCTGTTTGGTTGGGCTTGGACCAACATTCCAAACTGAAAGCAATTCTGGCAAATAAATAATTATCGGGAACAACCCTGCTTGTCTTTTCAATGAAAATACTCCTTATCTCACCGGCCGTAAATTCTGAAAAAAGAACAAATAAAGGGCTCATGATGCCTCAATTGGCGCTCTATATTTTAGGAGGTTTGACTCCACCAGAATATGAAGTCAAAATAGTTGAGGAAGAAGCTGAAAATATTGACCTTGAGGTGGATTGCAATCTGGTCGGGATCAGTTGCATGACTGCCAATGCCCCACGCGCGTACCAACTTAGCCGCGAATTCAGGAAAAGAGGAAAAACAGTAGTGCTTGGTGGTGTTCATCCAACTATTCTCCCGGAAGAAGCACTGCAACATGCGGACAGTGTTGTTATTGGCGAAGCTGAGGGTGTATGGGAAAAAGTTCTGGATGATTTCCGGCGGAACGAACTGCAAAAAAGATATCATGATCCGGTTCCTGATTTAAATAAATATATTCCGAAAGATTTCACCCATATCATCAAAAAAAGACTTTTCAATCTTATTCCGGTATTGACAACCAGAGGTTGCCCATACAATTGTAATTTTTGCTGCGTCACAAATTTGTTCGGAAAAAAGATCAGACATATACCCATAGAAAATGTTGTCAGAGATATTCAAGAGTCGGGTGCAAGGGAGTTTTTATTTCTTGACGACAATATCGTTGGCCATCCAGGCTATGCCAAAGAGTTGTTCAGGGCAATAAAACCTTTGAAAATCAAATGGGTTGGACAGGCCTCCGTATCCTTGCTGGCTGGAGACAACGAACTGCTGCAACTTGCAGCCGAAAGCGGATGTCAGATACTCTTTTTCGGGATTGAGAGTGTGGTCGAAGAGCAGTATCAATCCATGCAGAAGGCAATGAAAGACATTGAGCAATTGGAAATTGCACTGAAAAAAATTAAAAAGAGCGGCATTCTGATCCATGCTTCCATGGTCTTTGGGTTTGACAACGATACGGTTGAGATATTCGATCAAACAGTACAGTTCCTGATAAAAAACAAGGTTAGCACGGTATCCTTTAACGTTTTGACCCCATATCCAGGTACTCAAATTTATGAAGACCTTAAAAGGGAGAACAGGCTGACCACCACTGACTGGAGTTATTACGATCACAACACCGTTGTATTCAAGCCAAAGAATATGAGTCCATACGAGCTCCAACTCGGCAGGATAAAAGCAAGGAAGCAGTTCTACAGCATACCCTCGGTAGTGAAAAGGTTTTTTGGCAATCTGAACAACCCTGTTATATACTTCGCCACAAATTACGGCCATATTAAGCAGGTGAAAGTAGAAGCCAGGATGCTGAATAAACTAAAATCAGAATTGTTTGAAGCAGACTAAATGATAAAGGATTGGCCGCCGCCAGGAATTGATTTAGCGGTATCAACGAACAGGGAGATTGCTTTTTCATGGCAACTGGATAAATTGCCTTCAAAGAACATGGAGATTACTTCGTCATGGAAACTGGATAAAGTGGCTTCAAGGAACAAAGAGATTGCTTCTTCTAGGAAAGCTGATAAGACGGGTTCAAAGACCAGAGAGATTGCTTCGTCACGGAAACCTGGCGGTTTCCCTTCCTCGCAATGACTGGGTTTTGGGATATCAAGGGGAGAGTGTGGGTCGGGCGAAGCCCGACCCACACTCTCCCCTTGCCCTAAAGGTAAACCCGTCATTGCGAGGGAGTTACAATGAATATTGGAACGACCGAAGCAATCTAAACTAAATCAATTGTAGCCCGGTTTAAAGGTAGTTCCAATGACCATTTCAAAATTATCACTACCCGTTCTTCTCTTGAACCATTCTAAATTACGCCGATTCATCTCATTTTTTCGCCCGATTTTGTGTTGGAATGATTTATTGTTCTATTTTAGCTAATTCAAAAAAATGCCTTTACCCACAAAAAGAAAACGATCATGAAAAGACTTGCCCGAACCCCCGGATTGTATCTTGCAGTGCTTTTTATCTTCACTACTTCGGTGTATGGACAAAATGAAATCATTAGCCTTACCTTCTCGGCAAATTACTATGGTGAACACCTGTCGCTTGACAGCATCCTGATTCAAAACCTGACTCAGGGAGGTGATACCATATTGTATGCACCGGATACTGTACTTCAAATTGATTATTAATCAGGTTTTAATGAAGAATTATCATTGAGTCCACTCCGAAAAGTCGGACAGACGATCATTTTATTAAATA
>JBLRXC010000199.1:0-5569 GCA_047920975.1 Bacteroidales bacterium
AGAAACCGCCTTGGTACGAAAGTCGTATGCCGGGTGGTGTGGGGGGACAGCGGCGCGAGCCGCTTCCTACCCGATTAACAAACTGAAGTACAGAAGAGCCAATATCCCGTCCCATCCGGGACGGAATTTCTCCTTCTGGTTACTACCTTACCCATATGCAATCCCTAACGGGATTGCCACTTTTGCTTAATTACGTTGAGGTGGGTTTTTATTGTTGTCGATTTTTAAGAAAAAAATCCCGTTGTTCGATGATCACTTTTTTTATTTCGCTGAGCTTAAGTGTTTTCTCAAGTACCATTTTTGGCCAGACATCTGCATCAATATCTTCGAAATAAGTTAGACTTTTAACTGCATGAAAATCATTCCTTGAATCGTATTTTTTTTTATAGAATCCAATGATCTCCGAAAAGCTGAATTCCTTCAGCAAAAAATAGATATCAATAAAATCCTTAACACGGGTCCCGTTACCGGTAATCGCATTCACTTTCATAGCCGCAATATCTTGTTTGGAAGCCAGTCGCATTCCCATAATATTCATAGGTTCAGCAATACATTTATAATCGTGCCTCAGTAAATCCACAAATACACCATTGATGATCCCTTTCAATGTGTTGGTATGACTATATTGTTCCTGAAAACGATATTCCCTTTCCAGATGCTGAAGCATTTCCTGCTGATCAAATGCTTCCCTGGTAAAAAAATCAATATCAATTGAAATTCTGTGCCCTATCTGCAGCGCCAGGGCCGTCTCACCAACCAGAGTGAACTTCTCAAAAAAAACATCTGACTGCAGTTTTTGGATTAATTCCAGGGTATTGTTGCTGACTGTTTCTTTATGTAACAATTGAGTTCCTTTTTGTTGATATTGAAAAAACTGACGACAAAGCTCAGGGTTTTAGGATCCATGTAGCCAAGCTGTTGAATAACGCTAACCAATGTTTGATGATCATAAGTATTCAATATAAATTGAAATTCGTCAAGGTTGCCGAGTGTTAATACCCTTTCAATAATGATCCTCCTATGTTTACCGGCATAAAGATCTTTAAAATCCGTATCCCAGAATAATTCTTTCCTCAGCGGCAGCATAATGAATAATGTTGATTTACTCCAATCAAACGGGGTATCAAAATTAGCAAAAAATATCGTAACATCAACTGTGTTGTAACACTTCCTTTATCGTACTGTAGATATCTAAGTTTTTAGACTTAGTTTGTATCGCAATACAAACTCATATCCGTTTTTAAACGCGAATTTGGAAACCTTCTGTTGATCAATGACAATCACAACAGGTACGTGAGAACTGAAAACTGAGACCCGGGAACAGTTTTCAAACGGTTTCACCCCTCCATTTTTTTCGCGTTCATACAAATTTTCCCGACGTTCATACATTTTTCCCCGGCGTTCACACATCTCTTTCATACTCGCCTTTGTGGGGTTGTACTTTTATCGGGACATTTTTTTAAAAACCTAAATTAAAACGGAGGTGTTATGAAAACTTCAACAAAAATTTCAATGATCGTGCTCGCCATTTTTCTGGCAGCACAAGTTACAAACGCACAGCAGCAAATCTCCTTTGAGGGGATGGTAAGCCAGGGATATGGTGTGGCGGCATGGAATGCCGACGGTACCGGCCCTGAACCCGCTTTCACCGGGCATCAGGTCCCATTTCCCGGATTCGGGAATCTTTATTACTATGGTGCTTCCAGGGATTATATCACCGGCAACCCTGATCATTCCTGTTTTGCATTTTTACCCGCCATCACCGGATTCCCGAATTTTACCCAGGCATTAACTGCAAACGGATATACGCCAGGCCAGGTAAAAGCCAAATTCGGACTGGTTACGCTGGGTGATGATGAAGAAGGCCTGGACTGGTTTGTAATGGATAACTACCATCATTCCAGCCACAAATACTCCAATTTTAATATATTTGAACTGAACGGCGAAGCTATGCTGGCAATAAAAGTTGATTATGCAGTATGGTCGGTGCAAAACGGCACTACAACATATATCATTGACTTTGGCTACACACCGCTTATCAACATTTCCGGTAGCAGTTCAGCCGGTGTTCAGGCGGTTGCGCAGGCTTTTCTTGAAGACCTTGATGGTAAAAGTGTCAGACTGCAATGTGAATCCACTTACGGAGGACTCACCATTACGGGTAACGGGAGGAATGGCGGGTATTACAACATTATTAACGGCACTTTGACTGTTGGTAACCCTACCATTCCCTTCAAAGGCCTTTTTGCCGATAATCAGGGTGCGGCAGCCTGGGATGCCGACGGTACCGGTCCTGACCCTTATGGAAATGGTCATCAGAATTACCTCTATTATGGAGCATCGGTTGATTATGATGGCATGAACACCAGTCCTGATGCATGCCTTGGACATTTCCTGGATGGCTCAACAGGCTTTTACAATACACTGCTACAGTTGCAGTATCGTGGTTTTGAAATTGGTGACCTGACAATGAAAATGGGATTATGCAGTTTGGGTCCCGATGTACAAGGAGAAGACTGGGGTACTGTTAACGGTATGCACTGGTTAAATCAATACAACAATCGATTTACCATTGAAATCAATAATGAACCCATCATGGTGGTGTTGCAGGATACCAACAGATTTCTTCATTACGATCCGGCAAATTACAAATGGTCAACCGAAACTTCCATCGGAAAAGTCTATAATATTTCCGACAACGCCTCATCCGATGCAAAATTTGTTGCACTTTCATTCCTCAGGGATTTGGGCAGTCATTATATGCAATCCGATATATTGGAATTAAGTTATGCCGGGCCGTTATCGGGTAATGGGCGCAATGGCGCAATCTACGAAATCATTGCAGCACAGGTAAAGGGAGTGTATGAACAGGCAACCTTCGTTCCACCCGGCGAAGTCAGCGGCACCTGGTCTGCCGAAGGCTCACCCTATTATGTGGAAGGCCACCTGACCATCGGGAATGGTGAGACCCTGACCATTGAGCCCGGTGTCCGGGTAGGTGTCCGCGGGCCTTATCATTTTACAGTGGAAGGCTGCCTGAATGCAGAAGGAACAGCCGGAAACCCGGTCATGTTCACTGCTTCCAACCCAAATATTTACTGGGATGGACTTGATTACGATGGCATCCCAACCACCAACGAACCTTCTGTTTTTGATCATTGTATTTTCCAGCATGGAAGAGCGCAGGGAGGAGGAGAGTATAATAGTGGAGGGATCTTTGCAGTCCGTGATTATGATAATATTGAAATTTACAATTCAACATTCAGATATAACGTAGCCGATCAGGATGATTTTTCATACTATACCAATGGTGGCGCTATTGCCTTGTGGAATGCAAGCCCTGTTATACAAAAATGTATATTTCATGATAATTACGCCCTGGATTACGGTGGCGCCATTTTAAGCTATTTGAATTCTAATCCGGTTATCTCCAATTGCCTTTTCTATGAAAATGAGTCAGAGAATGGTGGTGCCATCGCATTTTACAGTAATGGAAATGGGCTCTTGATCAACAATACCATCGTTGACAATCTGGCTAATGCCGGAGGCGGTATTTATTGCTATAGTTCATCCAACCCGGATATCATCAACACCATCTTTTGGGGAAATCAGGCTACTGTTGCTGGAGATCAGATATATAATGCAGGTGGAAGCAATGCTGCCGGTTACCTGTATTGCAACATCGAAGGAGGGCAGGAAGGTTTTGGTGGTTCCCAGTACTATGGCACCTACCTGTTTAACCTCGATGAGGATCCAGTATTCAATGAAGATCCCAATTTGCCACCCTATCTGATACAGCCGGGTTCGCCCTGCGGAAATGCCGGAACGCCTGACACTTCAGCCTGGTATTATCCGCAATACCTGCCCGCAACCTGCCTTGGAGGCAATACCCGCACCTTGAACGGAAGAATTGATATGGGCGCTTATGAGCGATTGCTCATCACTGATATCAACAGAACCAAGGCGCCTGATCTGGCTGTAAGCGTTTACCCAAACCCGGTCAAAGATATTCTCTTCATTCATTTTAATCTTTCGGAGAAGGCTTCTGTTTCTGCGGAGCTATACAGTAGCACCGGCCAGTTGCTCTCACATTCAGACTGGGGTACACTGCAGCCCGGCGCTTATGACAAGCCGTGGAGCGTTGCCTTCGTGCCCGAAGGGATCTACCTGCTCATGACAAAGATCAATGGCAAGATTACAGCCAACAAAATTGTGAAAAGCAAATAGCTCCTCCGGGCTAAAACCTTTCCCGCGCCTCCTGCCTGCCTGCCGCAAGACAGGCGGCAGGATGGTCCCGGGGGAAACCGGGGAGGCAGTTCGCCGGACACTATTATATTTATGTAGTTAACATCAATATGATTTATATTTGTATGTCAAAATAAAATCAACCAATAAGGCAAATAAGATGGTGGTTTTCTGCCATTTATATTTTTTCGGGGTTTTCTGCCATCACTTTTGGAAATAGTGGATTTAATTTTAAACACACAAAAACAGGAAATCATGAAAAAAAATTTATTAACCGCAATCATGCTGCTCTCAACCATTGCGTTGACAGCGCAAATCAACATCATCAGCACCTCATTCTACAGCGAGGCGCTGGACGAAACCAAGATGGTCAATGTCTTCCTGCCACCAGGCTATGATGCGAACCCTGATCTGCACTATCCGGTCATCTACTATCTGCATGGCTGGCAAGGCTCCCAAAACGAAGGGAACGGGTTAATGAACACGGCTTATACGATGATCAATCAGGGCCTTATCGAGCCTGTGATTATTGTTTGTGCCCACAACAGCCCTGCCCCCTTTGGTGGCAGCGTTTATACCAACTCCATCTTGTGGGGTGATTATGAAACCTATATGACTGAAGACCTTTGTAACTGGGTTGAGGCTACTTACAGGGCGATGCCGGGAAAACAATACAGGGCTGTGTTCGGCATGTCAATGGGTGGTTACGGAGCCTTCCGGTATGGGATCCTTCACAATGATAAGTACTGTGCACTGGCCGCGTGTGCAGCCCCTGTCAGCTTTCTTGAGGATAATATGCGTACGCAGTTCAGACAGATGATCTTGCAGGCCAATCAGCCGGGGCCTCCTTATACCTATAATTTCACTACCGGTGGGCCTTTTACGCAAATATATTTTTTGTATTATGGCGCATTTGTACCCAATTACAATACGCCGCAAACCTATATCAACCCGGCAATTCTCGAGTTCCCCCTGGATGAAAATGGAAACTACATTGATACGATACTGGCAAAAGTAATGCCCCATGACATTGCCAGCCTGATCAATCAGCTTACCCCAGAAAGCAGCCCGGGAATCTATTTCGGCTGCGGAACCAACGATCCGTTCTTTCTGTATCCGGGCAATATGGATGTTAAAGACTCATTGGACCTTTACAGCATTCCGTATACCTTTTATTCTCACGGCGGCGGACATATCATGCCGGCAGAATTCACAGAAAATGCCTTTATGTTTCTTGATTCTCTGCTCATGCCACCCGTAATCCCCTGTTCCTGCCTGCCCCAGGGCATCACCTTCACCAGCCAGGCGCAAATTGATAATTTCC
>JBLRXC010000200.1:0-5553 GCA_047920975.1 Bacteroidales bacterium
AAACTGGGCCGGGATGGCATTGAGTGTTGCCTGACCCTGTACCGCCTCTCCGCGTTCTAATTGCAGGAAGGCAAGCCTGTATTTCGATTCCGGCGTATGATCGGTGGCATACAACATGGCAAGGCTGTCGAGGCTTGCCTGCATGTTGGCCGTATCGCTCCGATAGGTGCGTTCAAGCCTGCTCATTGCCCTTGTTTTGTCGAGCATGAACCTGGCCAGTTGCGATTCGGTTTTCTCTTTCACCGATATAAGGTTCCTGGCCTGCAATATCTGCTCTATCATGTATTCGGGTAACGGCGTCCAGCGGTCATCGAGCTTGTTGAGCAGTTGCTCATTCTTAGCCGAATGCGGATTGGCCACCATCACATCGCGGATCATGGCAGCTACCAGCACGTTCTCTTTCCCGATGGCTGTGCTGACCACCGTATCCGACAGGTAGGGCGACTTGTCAATCAGTGCGGTGTAAATGGCCATGGCTTCGGGCGGGAAGCTGTGCGCCACTTCCGTTTGAAGGCTCCAGGTGTTGCCGCCGTCAACAAGCATGGCCAGCAGGGTTTCGGTTGAGTCAATCTTTTGCTGTGATTCGGCCATCAGGGTACGCGGATCCTCGCCTCCACCGTCTGCATCAATTCCTGAGGGACAGCCGGTTTCAGGGGTCCAGCCTCCTTGAACATTCTTGCCATATATCTCAACCGTCTCCGTGTAATCAACGGGTTTAACCCTTATATCAGATGTATTTAGCGGATAATAATAGTTCACAAAAATCCCCTGGTTGTTGATGTCGTCAAAATCTCCGTTAGGAACCGGACTTGGAATGTGAAAAAGGTTTCCGGCCATGTGAACAGGGTCAGTGCTGTTTGCTCCCTGGTTGCGTGCAATGCCCCACTCAGGCCTGCCGGGCCTGGGAACAAGTATATCGGCAGCACATTGCACAAAGTCGTTGCATAATATCTGTAAACCTGCGGTAGTGAAAACATTTCCGTTGTGCTCCTGCGCCGAGACACCCATTGTGAGGTTGGTGAACCGATTGTTGTATATCTCGTTGGGTGCTGACCCGGAGTTGTGTACAATAATACCGATGCCTACCTGTGTCGGCCCTTCATGGTAATAATCGTTGTCCTCAACCCAGTAGCCTGTAGAATTGTTCAGATACATGCCATAGCCGCCCAGGGGCAACGGCTTGTAGTGTGCGTTGGTGTTGAATTGGTTTGAGGTGATGCGTGCATTGGTCATACCGCTGATATATAGGCCGCGGTGGCAGAGATCAAAAGTGGTGTTGCGGATATCAATGTACTGCCCGCCGGGTATGCCGGTGGCGTATACCCCGTATTCCAGGTTCTCAAAAGTGCCGTACTCCCATTCCAGACAGGAGGGTTGTGCAGGAGTGATGCATTTCCCCTTAATGTTTACCTGTGAGCGATAGCTGTAGATACCGCTGCCCTTGTAATCAATACCCGTGTTGTTTATAAAGTTACAGGAAGTAACATTCACCCCTTTCATTGACCTGATCTCCATGAAATAGCCAGGGTCGCCCGTTCCGAAATAATCCTCGTCATAAATAAAATCACAGTTTGTGAATGAAACCATGCTGGTAAAATTATAATTCCTCACATCAACCGCCTTCATATTGCTGCGGAAGGTAGAGTTAACCGCCGAGATGATGCCACCCTGATGGCTATCAGGTGGAACCAGATCACCTTCATAGCGATGATTCCTCACTGCCGCAATGGCATTCTCTATTACAGCGCCATTCTTCATCGTTAAGCGTCCCTGATCCGATGGATTGGAAGAGGTGGGAGTGCCCCGGACTTCGATGCCTTGCCACATACCGGCGCAGGAGTTGGTAAGCGTACCTCCGTCAACAATCAGATAGCCTCCGGGCTGGATGATGATTTTTGAATATTCAGAAAATTCTACAGTCCCTGTGATAGTAAGAGTTACACCATTAGGAATGATAACATTGTTCATGACCAGCTTGTGATTGCTCCAGGTTTCATCTTCAGTAAGCGTAACCTGATAAAAGTCTCCTATTAAATCCGTTTCCCAAAGGCCTCTTCCAAAGGTTGCCGCCCTGAGTTTTCCAGCGCAATAACTAATCTCAAGTTCCATCACCTTTGCATGGGGGATTCCATGCATTTTAGTCCATTCAGGCTGATCATCACTACGATAGAAAACACCTGCATTGGTTCCAATGTAGATCAGGTTGCTTTCCGATCCCAATTGATGTTTGATGGACATGACACTAAGTCCGTTCAAAGGACTTGATGGTCCGCCTGTGAGGTCAATCCATTCATTCCCGTCAAAATAGATCACTTTTGGATCACTACTGCTATAACCTCTGTAGCAAACCCATAGTTTATCAGGATTCCTTTCATCAACCGCAACATCCCTGAGCCACTTGAGATGTACTTGATTATTTATTACAGGTGTTACGTCAATCCATGTAACTGATAAAGGATCTGCTGCTTTGCAATTTGCAGTTTTGAATAATCGAAATGCATCTGGATCAGTACTCTGTTCTGCTGGGTTTATTCGAAGAGCATAAAGATAATTTGGATAATTGATTGAGTTCCATACTTTATACCACATTCTGTTCGGATGATCTGTGGTTTTTGCAAGAGGTGATATTGCCTCCCATGAATCTCCTTTGTTGTTTGTTCTTCCAATTCTCTTTCGTCCAGGTATATAGAGGGTACTCCGGTTATAATAATCCATAGCAAATGTATGCTCCCAGCCAATTGCTTCAATGGATGAGTTAGGGGTTATTTGAGTTTTTGTGTAGCCTCCATCATCCGAGCGATAAATCATTTGAGCATTCAATGACCAATATAATACCGGCGGCGCTTTTATATCACTATCATCAATTTTACATCCAAAACCATCACCTCCGCCTACAATGTTCCATTCATTATCCTCGGCATCATATAAATTTGATCCTGTGTCGTAACCTCCATAGAAAACTAATCCGGGATTTTTTTTACCCTGTCCAATATTGTGCATATTGGCTACGCCGATATTGTTTGTCTTATCTATCCAACTGTTTCCGCCATCTTCTGTTTTGTTAATCCCGCCATCTGTTCCAATCCAGATTGTATTTTCATTTTCGCCATAAATAATCCAGTGTTTGTCATAATGATGCCCGGATGCTAAATTATTCCAGTTTTCCCCGCTGTTGATGGATTTCCACACGGGCGCAATCTGACTGAAAAGAATAACATCTTCTTCATAAGGTGAAACTGTTTGTGCAAGTCTTCCAACATCCATTCCAGATCCTGCTAGAAAATAACCTATATTCCACTGCTGAGTTATAAAGTCCCATTTATAAATCTTTTCGTAATAGCCTAAATACTTATTTTTTATCAAAGTAGCATAAAGCGCATTGGGATTGGCCGGCGTAACCCTAACTATGATTACGTAGTTATCATTAGTTGGTGGCATTGTTATCTGTGATAGATTTGGTATTTCTGACCAGGTATTGCCAGCATTCTGTGACCAAAAAATACTTTTGCCGGACGCATACATTATCTGGTTGTCTCCGGGTTTAAATTGAATGTCCTTAAAATAACCGGATTTAACCTTTGTCCAGATCACATCCTCCGCAGGCGCCAAAGCATTTTCAGTCCTATAGATACCTGAGTGATATACGGCAAATAGCCTGTTTCCGTTAGTCCGGTCAATTAGAATTTTTCGGCTATGATTTTTTTGATTGAAAGGGACAGGTAATCCATTACTGATTGATTCCCATGTTTGCCCCTGATTTGTTGTCCTGAATACACCGTATGACATTGAAAAGTTATCATATCCATGTCCTTCACCGGTGACAATATACCAGGTATCAGGATCATTTGGGCTAACCTGCATGTGGGCAATGCCGGGATTTGGTAGAAAGTCAGTCCCTGCATTATTCCAATTATCTCCGCCATCAGTTGAATAATATAACCCACCGGTGGGAGATCCGGTGAACATTCTTGAAGAATCATGCGGATCGTATTCAATGAAGTAACAGCGACCTGTGCCGATAATACTTTTATAGGTTGCATAGTGGGCAGGAGGTATAAATTTAAATCCCGGTGGGGTTTTGGGTCCCAGTTCATCCCACTGTACATTTATAGAATTCAGTTGTTCAGGCGATCCATTTAACATCTGGATATATTTTCCATACTTTGCTGCAAGGGAATTGCTGTAACTGCCATCGTTGAAAACAGGCTCACGCCAGAAGTGATACCACCGCATGAAGTTAGTATAACCTGTGCCTTTCATATCTCCGTTATTGGCTACCATTAGTGAATCATAATAGGCTAGTTTTTGGTTGCTGAAAACCCAGAAATCTTCAAATTCAAATTCCTGGCTTAGTCCTTTAGCGGGCTGCAGAAACATCAAGCCGGAAAGGACAAGTACCGAAAGTATCGTGCTTTTCTTCATTTTTCTCAAATATTTAATTGGTCAATAATACTTTAATAATTTGAGGCTGCCCGGCTCCTGCATTATCTATTAACAGCAGATATAAGCCCGGTGCATACCCGGTAAGGTCAATTGCGGATGTTTCGGAATTCAATGGTATTTCGGCAATGAAACGGCCAAAAAGGTTGTAAATCTTAACAGAGGTAACATTGTCCGGTAAGCCTTTTAAATAGAAAACACCATTGGAGGGGTTGGGGTAGGCTTTTGGCCGGCAATCATGCGCCGCTTGCATATTTAAACCTGTTATACCGCAACATGTAGAGAAGTATGAATCCGGGTTTTTAAAAACGATCTCATCATTGTGCAAAAAGCAATTCAATTCTTCACTCGAACTCATGTAGATGTAATCTAAAATTCGCAGAAACCCCTTAGTGGAGCCGATGCCTTCAATCCAATAACCCCAGGGATATGTCCCCAGTCTCATCTCCATTCGTTTTCTGTAATTACCGTCAATTTCAACCGAATCAACCGCATAGACGTTAAATACCCAATCTAAACTGCCACCCCACATAAGGATTCCTTTTAATTCTATAATGTCACCAGTTACAAGCGAAAAGTCATATAGCAGGTACTCGTTAATTGAATCCTTAGGAACATAATATACTTTTTGCGATGTGTCGTTCCTGTAACTGCACACATACATAGATTGAGTCCATGGATCCGGGTAATACCCATAGGAATAATAGGCTTTTGAATATTGGGTTCCGTTAATGATTGTATCGCCAACAGTGAACGAATAGGTGGGTATGACTGAAGGCTCCCAACCTTCCCAAATCAAAGTGTATTCGCACCAAAAAGCATTAGACTCGGGAATTGGCACATAGTTTTGTGCCGATATTCCTAAAGACAATGAACACACTACCAGAATGGAACTAATTTGTAAAGCGATTGTTTTCATAATGAACGTTCTAAATTAATTATCAGAATTATGTTACTTTCTATCTACTAAAGCCGGTATTTTGCACCATATATCCGAACCCGCCAATTGGCCTTACATCTTTCAAGCCACACGCAAAACATCACTTGTGGCTTCAAACTATGAACTTCCCCGGCAGCTTAACGAATGTGTATAGGCCATAATACTTTGTACTT
>JBLRXC010000201.1:0-5551 GCA_047920975.1 Bacteroidales bacterium
GGTTTGAAAAAAGTTAGCAAATAGGATTCTGAGAACCGAAAACTGTAAACAGAGAACTTTCTTACAATTTCGGAATTCAATTCCAAATTTGTAAATTTGCAACATGATAAAAAGACACGCTAAGGCAGAATTACGGAAACTTGCAAGCCAGTTTAAGGCAGTAGCACTGGTAGGTCCGCGCCAATCCGGAAAAACCACACTTGCAAGGCATACTTTTGCAGAAAAACCGTATGTCAGCCTGGAGAATCCTGATAGCAGGCAATTTGCCTTAGAAGATCCGCGTGGCTTTCTGAATCAATATGCTTCGGGTGCCATATTGGACGAAGCGCAACGCGCTCCTCATCTTTTTTCATATCTGCAGCAGGTACTTGATGAAGATCCTGCACCAGGAAAATTTATCATTACGGGTTCCAATAATTTTTTATTACACGAAAATATTTCTCAAAGTCTTGCCGGTCGGATTGCCTACCTTATTCTATTGCCCTTTGCTGTTTCCGAGCTTCAGGACAATAATTCCCTTTATGATTTGATGTATAAGGGACTCTATCCTCCGGTTCATGATCAACCTGTTGAGGCTGCTACATGGTATGCAAATTATATCCGAACCTATATCGAAAGGGATGTCAGACAAATTAAGAACATTTCAGATCTTTATGTTTTCGAAAAGTTTATACGGCTTTGTGCCGGCCGGACAGGACAATTGCTGAATATGTCGAATTTGGCTATTGAAACCGGTGTTGATGTAAAAACAATTGCATCATGGATCGGTGTTTTGGAAAGTAGTTTTGTGATATATCGTTTGCAACCCCATCACCGGAATTTTAACAAACGCGTAGTGAAAATGCCGAAACTCTATTTTTATGATACCGGATTGGCTGCATCACTGCTTGGTATTCAACAAGCCAGTCAATATCCTTTTCATCCGCAAACAGGTGCATTGTTCGAAAATTTTATGCTGGGCGAGATGATAAAAGCCAGGTATAACAAAAGCAGGTCTGGAAATTTGTATTTCTGGCGTGATAACACAGGTCATGAAATTGATGTATTGATAGAAACAGGCCATGAACTCTACCCTGTTGAGATTAAATCAGGTCAAACCATTACCTCCGAATTCTATACAGGATTGAATTTCTGGGAGAAGATCACGGACAAGAAGACTGGTACGGTGGTCTACGCAGGTTCGGAATACCAGAAAAGAAGCGGGGGCTTTCAGGCAATTCCATGGAACAAAGTACATGAGATGGATGCATTGTTGGGGCCAGGGGCTTAGAGCAGAGAGCGGAGAGTCAGGAGCGGAGAGCCAGGAGCTTAGAGCGGAGGGTTCTGAGAACCGTGAACCGTAAACTGTGAACAATGTTGCTTGTTGCATGTTGCTGGTTGCTGGTTCGGAATAAGTTAGCGAAACATCGAACATCGAACTGTGTACCGTGAACATTATGCAGTAGGCAATTAGATTTCTTAAACCAGTCAATTTATTAAGAGCCTATCTAAGAATTATAAAACAAGTGATGAATGGCTCATCCTTCGTGATATTTTAGTGCCTTTGTGTCTTCGTGGCGAAATTGGATTTTAAACAACTTCTAAATCCCTAACAATAAATTTATTCTTACTTTGCGTTACGCAAATTAGCGTAACAGTTTTTATGGTAGAAAGGATGGAATAGTGAAAAGTGAAAAGTTCTGAGAACATGAACCGTAAACTGTGAAACTCTGGTTGCATGTTGCTGGTTGCTGGTTTGAAAAAGCAGAGGGCGGAGAGCTAAGAGCGAAGGGTTCTGAGAACCGTGAACCGTAAACTGTGAACAAAAAGTTAGCGAAAAGGATTCTGAGAACAGAAAACTGTAAACAGAGAACTCGACTTCGAACTTCGAACATCTAACTGTTCACATGATTCCCGGAGTGGAAGTTTTGTCGTACTTTTACAATCTATGAATGATCGGTCTGAAATATTAAAGTCAATCAATCCCCTATACTTTTGGGATACGGACTTGCATAAACTGAATATTGACACTTCAAAGCGCTTGATCCTGGAGCGTGTTTTCAGTCTTGGCAGTCCTGAAGAGATGACTCTTGTAATCAGGTACTACGGTGAGAAACAGGTTGTTGAAACATTACAGCAGGTCAATTACTTCGATCCAAAGACACTGAATTTTATATCATTGCTTTTCGGTCTGCCTAAATCCGCTTTTAAATGCTACAAATGCAATTGCCGTGAGTGGCCAGCGGTCAAAGGATTTCATTGATTTATATTTCGCTTTGCCGGAGTATTCGCTTGATTCCTTGCTACAGTTTTACAAGCAAAAATATGATCAGGGTAGCGTAGGCCATATCCTGAAAAGTCTGGTATATTTTGAGGATGTTGACCTTGTCGATTGGCCTGTTATGCTACGTGATAATAACCTGAAATGGAAGAATGTTACCGGGAAACTGGAAAAAGAGGTGAGGCAATTCATAACAAAATAGATTTCAGAAAGTGAAAAGTAACAACGAAAAGTGAACTGATAAGCTCTGGTTGCTTGTTGCTGGTTGCGGAAACGGAGAGCGGAGAGCGGAGAGCTAAGAGCTTAGAGCAGAGTGCCAGGAAACTTAAACCGTGAACTGATAAGCTCTGGTTGCTGGTTGCTGGTTGCGACGTTGAATTGTTAAATTGTTGTGACCGTGCACCCAACTTCGAACTTCGAACTGTGAACCTCGTACTGAAGTTGCTAAAGGCTAAAAGCTAAGGGCAGAAACAGTAGGCAGTTGGCACTTCGGCTTCGCTCAGTGCAGGCAGTTGGCAAAAAGGGCAGAGAGCTTAGAGCGGAGGATTCTGTGAACAGTGAACCGTAAACTGTGAACAAAAAGTTAGCGAATAGGATTCTGAGAATCGAAAATTGTAAACAGAAAACTTGAAGAGGGAGGAGGGCAAAGAGCGGAGAGTTCTGAGAACTGTGAACCGTAAACTCTGAACAATGTTGCTGGTTGCGATCTGTGAACCGAAAACTGAGAACCGTGAACTCAACATCGAACATCGAACTTGAAACATCGAACTGCGAACCTGCTAAAGGCTAAAAGCTAATGGCTAACGGCTGTTTCGATCTGTGAACAGTGAACATTATGCAGTAGGCAATTGTTGAATTATCATGATATATCAAAGTAATAGATTAAAATATCATGTATATTAGAAAACAGGTCTTCAAGGGAATAGAACAGGAAAGTGCCTTTTTGTGGGGTGCCAGGCAAACAGGAAAAAGCACGCTCCTTAAAATGCTGTACCCTGATGCGATTTATTTCGACTTGCTACTGAGCAATGGGTTTGAACGGTTTCAGCGCAACCCGGAATTATTGAGGGAGATCCTCGAAGTAGCCGACCCATCGTCATTGGTAATCGTTGATGAAATTCAGCGCATTCCTGCTCTTCTCAACGAGATCCAATGGATAATGGTCAACAGGAACAGACGTTTTATCCTCAGCGGTTCCAGTCCGCGAAATATTCTTAGATCAGGAGGCAATCTGCTGGGAGGGAGAGCCATCCGGTATGAATTATATCCGTTTGTTTACCCGGAAATTCCCGATTTTGATCTGCTAAAAGCGCTCAATAACGGGTTATTGCCCCGGCATTACTTATCATCATCTCCTCAAAAGCTATTATCGGCTTACATTGGCAGTTACCTCAAGGATGAGATCATGGCAGAAGCCAGGATCAGAAATATAAGTTCGTTTTCCCGTTTCCTTGAAGTAGCGGCTTTTTCAAACGGCGAAATGGTAAACTACACAAACATTGCTTCCGATTGTGGGGTTAGTTCTCCCACCATCAAGGAATATTTTCAAATCCTTGAGGACACATTGACTGGCCGTTTTCTGCCTTCATTCCAAAAAAAACCAAAGTGCAGGGTCATACTGGCACCTAAGTTTTACTATTTTGATGTGGGCATTGCCAACTATCTCTTAAAAAGAGGCCGTATTAAAGCAGGAGGTGAGTCATTTGGAAAAGCATTCGAACATTTCATTTATCAGGAAATGCATTCACACAGCAGCTATTCCGATTTAAACTATCCCATTTCTTACTGGCGTACTGCCTCAAAACTGGAGGTGGACTTCATCCTCGGGGATCATGAAGCGGCAATAGAGGTTAAATCAACACCACTGGCTGGCATTCGGCATTTAAAAGGTTTGCAGCGATTTGCTGAAGAATACACTGTAAAAAAATTGATCCTTGTCAGCAACGATCCTTATCCCAGGCAAGTAGGTGATGTGAGGATCATGCCGTGGAAGATTTTTCTGGAAAGTCTCTGGTCTGGTGAAATTATTTCTTAATTGAGAACCTCAAACTGAGCAAAAGTTGGCACTTCGGCTTCGCTCAGTACAGGCACTTCGGCTTCGCTCAGTACAGGCAGTAGGCAATTGTTGAATGGTTAAATTGTTGTGACCGTGAACCCAACATCGAACATCGAACATCGAACTGTGTACCGTGAACATTATGCAGTAGGCAATTAGATTTCTTAAACCAGTCAATTTATTAAGAGCCTATCTAAGAATTATAAAACAAGTGATGAATGGCTCATCCTTCGTGATATTTTAGTGCCTTTGTGTCTTCGTGGCGAAATTGGATTTTAAACAACTTCTAAATCCCTAACAATAAATTTATTCTTACTTTGCGTTACGCAAATTAGCGTAACAGTTTTTATGGTAGAAAGGATGGAATAGTGAAAAGTGAAAAGTTCTGAGAACAGAAAACTGTAAACAGAGAACTCGACTTCGAACTTCGAACTGTGCTGTGTTCTTTTTACATAATTGCGTAAATTTGTAAATTATTATTTACAAAATGTTTAAACGGGCGTTATACTTCACCATTTTACCGCAATTACATCATAAGAATGCAAGATCTGACTTATAACCTGGAAGAAGCTTTGGAGGGAGATTGGGAGACGGGGAGATGGGGAGAAAAGGGGGATTAGTGATAAAAATGAATGATGGAGAAGATACGTACTCATAAGGATTTGAGGGTGTTTCAGCTCTCTTTTGAACTGGCAATGGAAATATTTGAATTATCAAAATCCTTTCCCGTAGAAGAAAAATATTCACTAACAGACCAGATAAGGAGAAGTTCCCGGTCGGTTCCAACAAATATTACGGAAGCTTTTAGAAAGCGCAGATATCCTAAATCTTTTGTAGCCAAATTGAGCGATTCGGAGGGTGAGGCAGCAGAGACACAGGTCTGGTTGGATTTTGCTTTGTCTTGTAAATATATCTCATGTAATGAGCGTGATGATCTCTATTCTCGCTATGATAATGTAATCGGTATGCTGGTAGTCATGATAAATAACCCGGAGAACTGGTCGTTTTAGCTTATTACAGGATGATAGAGAAACCTGGATCTGGAAAAGATTCCTTCCCCTCATCTCCCTTTCTCCCTGTCACTCCATCCCAAATAGCAGATAAAACATCTTCCCGCAAATTAGCAGAGAAAAACGGTTCAAAAAAAGATGCTACTCTTCGAAATCAACCACCCCGGCCACATCCACCTCTTCCGGAACCTGGCTGCTGAACTGGAAAGCAAAGGCCACCTGGTC
>JBLRXC010000202.1:0-5548 GCA_047920975.1 Bacteroidales bacterium
ACTGTCGATCATGTATGGGATTATGATCTTCATTTACAGGAGATTGCATGAATTTATGCTAAACCTGCCTGAAATGGAGGTACAGGCATTGAAAAACATCAAACTGATCTTTGAGGGCGTTGAGGATATGCTCGGTATGAACACGGATCCCGAGAAGGTGGAGATCATCAACTTAACAAAAAGGCTGTTTGAAACCAGCACACTTGGCATTCAAAATGCTGTAACTGCAACCTTTAATACCCTATTCACGGTATTTATTATGCCGGTTTATATTTTCTTCTTCCTTTACTACAGGAATAAATTCAAAGCCTTTGTTCTCAGACTTATATCTGAAGAAGACCACAGGAGGGCTGAAGCTATTATCTATGAAATCAACCAGGTCACGATCAAATATATGACCGGGATATTTTTTGTTGTTGTGATTCTTTGTGTGCTCAATTCAGTGGGGTTGATGATCGTAGGTGTGAAGTTTGCGATTTTATGGGGGGTCATTGCTGCCATCATCAATTTCATTCCCTACTTCGGAACGGTAATGGGGTATTCCATACCGTTTGCAGTCGCTCTTCTTACAGGCGACTCACCGGCATATGCCATTGGTGTTATCATACTCTTTGTCATCGTCCAATTCATCGAAAATAATATTCTGACGCCGAACATTGTCGGGTCCCAGGTGCGCATCAATCCATTCTTTATCATACTGGGTGTGCTTTTCGGTGGTATTATCTGGGGAATACCCGGGATGTTTATCGTAGTCCCGTTCCTTGGAATGGCCAAGATTGTTTGTGACCGGGTGCCATCTCTTGAGCACTGGGGCTTCCTGATGGGTGACAAAGGCACTGAAGAGTTTGCCATCAATAAGCGGAATATCAAACGTTTTTTCAGGATTAAATCTGACTGATCGTTTTCTTTCTGAAAAAACCCTTATCCTTCCTGTTTTTTGCTTTGCACACCAAAAAGTTTCTCTTTCACCTCTGATGCGTAAGACATTCCGATCGGAATTTCAATTTTTCCGATCTCTATGGTATTTCCGTGCAATGAGTCAATTTTTTGTGTGTTAACAATATATGATTTATGCACCCTCATGAATTGTCCCTGGGGCAACAGGGTCTCAAGTTTCTTCAATGATTCAAGGACGATATACCGTCGTTCGGAAGTGTAGAATGACACATATTCACGCAAACCTTCGATATAAAGTATGTCATCGATCCTTACTTTATAAATCTTATAATCGGCTTTGATATTTATAAATTCATCCCGGTTTGTTTCAGAGTCCGGCATCTTGTTTTTTGCCCTGGCCTGGAGGTTTATATATTCAATAGCTTTGTTTACACCCTGAACAAACCTCTCAAAGGCTATTGGCTTAACCATATAATCAATCACATCCAGCTGATACCCTTCCACAGCATATTCACTGAAAGCAGTGGTAAATATAATGACAGGTTTCGAGGAGAGGCTTTTTAGTAATTCTATTCCGGTGAGGTCAGGCATCTGGATATCAAGAAACATCAGGTCAATCTTGTCGTTGTGAAGCCAATGCATCGCTTCCATCGAATTTCTGCACTGGGCAATCAATTCAAGTGCCGGTAATTTTATAATATAATCGGCAAGAAGTTTTCGGGCATATTGTTCGTCATCAACGATGAGGCATCTGATTTTCATGGAGGTCAATGTTTAGTTCAACTTTATATATTCTAGTGCTATCCTGGATCACCAACTTGTGTTTACCAGGATAAATGAGGTTCAGCCTTTTTCTGACATTTTCAAGACCAATCCCGCTTCCGGGAGACAGTTTGGTATTCCATCCCGGTTTTGTGTTTTCAATGCGGAAGTGAAGCTGGCTTTTTGAAGTCTGCACATCAATGTCAATATATGAATCCTCAGGATCATCTATTTTCCAGTGTTTGAAACTGTTTTCGATGAATGGAATCAATAACATCGGTGCTATCAGCGCTCCTGGATCAATACTTTTAAATGAATACCGCACTTTATTCATTTTTTCATCCCGGAGTAGTTGAAGCTCAATATAGCTGCGCAGATATTGAATCTCCTTTTCCAGCGGAACAAACTTTTCATTACAATCATAGATCACATAACGTAACATCTCAGATAACCTGTGGATCGCATCAGGTGTCTTTTCTGACTGAAGTTGCGCCATTGAATAAATATTGTTCAGCGTATTGAAGAGGAAGTGCGGATTGATTTGAGACTTCAGCATGTTTGATTCAGCTTCTGCAACGCGGGTTTTTAGCAGGAGGGCATCTTTTTCAGTCTGCCTCGACAACATGATATTCCGGTAAATTGTACTGATAAACAGCACCATGACTACAAAGAAGCCATTAAAAACCAATTGGCGCCAGATTAATTGCAATCTGAATGTTTCGTGCATGGGTGGCCGGCCAACTGGAGGAATTTTATGCCGGAAGCCCCGCGGAAGGCGTGTAAAGTCACCAGATTCAATAGCTCTTTGAATTTCATAATGAAGGCTCATCCTGTCAAAAAAATAAAACAGTAACAGTGCGATAAACAGGATCACAAAAATAAATGAACTATAAAGCAGGTAGTTGCCATTTTCAAAAAACCGGGGCAGCAGGTAATAGAAATTCAGATAAAAAATACCCGCCTGGAGCAGGACAATGAAAAGACTTTTTAGAACCGGTGGCTCAAAAGTACGCATTCCGTTATAAAACCAAACCAGCAGGATGAAATACCCTGCCCAGATGGTTAAATGGGGCAGCCAGGCACTTCTCAACATTTCCCTGTTCATGACTAAAAGATTGTTTCGTTGCCAAAATTAATTGGTTTTACCCTTAAAACACCAACCTTTCAATGAATAACACCCTTTGCTAAACGAAAACGCAGGGATTTTAAATAAACAGCATATATATCATACATCTGTTCTTAAGTCTGTGTAGTTTTTGACTGAAATGTTATCTTTGTTTGTTGAAAAAATTTGATCAGCCAAAGACCGGATCATAATTTTGACTTCAAATTAGAATTATTAAAAAGTTTTATTATGAAGACAAAAGTTTTTCTTTCGGCATGCACAATGATCTTGATCATGTGTGTTACAGTACTTTATGCGCAGCCTGGTTTGGGACCATGCTTCAGGGAATCCAAAAATCCTGCTCCATGTACTGAACTGCCGGATCTGACGCAGGAACAAAAGGCAGGGATTGAATCACTGCAGAAGCAATTCAGGGATGAAATGAAAAGCCTCCGGGAGTCCGGAGAATTCTCAAAAGAGGAGATCAGGGAAAAATTTCTCGTCAACAGGAGTGAATTGCACCGCGAGATCGAAGCTCTGCTTACACCGAAACAGATAGAGGTAAAGAATCAAAGGGTGGTCAATGACCCCATCCTAAAACATCACAATCGGAGCCTCCCGCCCTTTGACCGGTTGACAAAAGAACATGACCATTTCCTTCTAATGGAAAGCCGGATAGAATTTGAAAAAAAATTAACTCCTGAAGAAAAAGAAGTGATTGCGGCCATGCGTATAAAGGTAAGTGATCACCTGGAACTGATGAGAAGTTTAAAACCAGGAGAGATTACCCAGGCAGAGCGAAATGAGATCAGGTCAAAACATATCGGCTCCCTTCAGCCTCTCAGGGATATTGCACATAAATACCAGTCTGAACTTTTAGGTATCCGGAGAAATATGGGATTCGAAAGCCAACCCATATGTCCCAACATAAAATCAAAACCCGCAGGCAGACGTTTTCAAAACCGTACCGCTGCTCAACCAGATGCATATTTCCCGGGTATCAGATTCCTCCTGCTCGAACCGACAGGCAAAGATGATCAACCGCAGGGTTCAAGCCCTGAAGAGATCAGAATTTATCCCAATCCCACCTCAAAAAGTTTTAAAGTTGAATTTGAGCTCGACCAGCCAGGAAATGTTAAAATTGAACTGCTGAACAAAGCAGGTGAGGTGATCGAAATCCTTGAACAAGCAATCCGGAATGCAGGGAGCAATATCTTCAGTTATGAAGGTGACCTTTTGATCAATCCCGGTGTCTATTTTATCCGTGTTAAGACTTCTGAAAAAACAATGACCAGGAAACTGATCAGGAATTAAACAACTATATGAATAAAATAGCCATTCTGTTTCCATTTGTTCTTCTTATTGTAAGTTGTTCTTTATTCGGACAGAATCTCCCCCTGGAAATGTATCTTTCAAATGATGGCAAACAACTCTTTACCGGAGGTAAGCCATCCTCAGGGCTTTATGATGAATCGTTGATCAGGAATTTTCATCTGGAGTTTGATCAGCCAAATTTCTGGAATCTGTTGATCCAGAATTATCCTTCAGGGACAGATCTTCAGGGAAGACTATATGTTGATAATGAATTATACGATTCTGTGGGAGTCCGGTTCAAAGGTCAAACCTCATATTTTATGGTCCAGAACTCACAGAAAAAATCATTTAACATTACAGTTTTATATTGAAGGAGTTTCCGGAAATAGCCAGTTCACATCCAGTTTTTTACCTGCAGGAGCCGAACACAACGTGTTTGTTTACCAGGTTGATTACGCCACCGCTGAAGAAGATGTAGTTGTAAATGAACTGATGGCCTCCAATTCAACAACAGCTTCTGATGAATGGGGAGAATTCGATGACTGGATTGAATTCTATAATAAGGGTGCTGAATCTGTTGACCTCTTCGGTTATTTCCTTTCTGATAAGACTGACAATATTACCAAATGGAGTTTCCCGGAGTCAACACCCATTCTACTAGGCGAATATCTTATCGTTTGGGCTGACGGGCAGCCCGAACAAGGCCCGCTGCACACCAATTTCAAGCTATCTGCCGCAGGAGAAAACATTATACTGACCAATCCAAACATGGAAATTATTCAGTCGATTGAATTTGCACAACAGATAACCGATATGGGTTATGCCCGGGTGCCTAATGCAATTGGCGAATTTACGATCCAGACACCTACTTATGCAGCAAACAATGATCTAATGAGCAATGCTTTGACCGGACTGCAGCAGGAGGAGGCGCTGAAAGTGTACCCCAACCCGGTAGTTAATTATTTACATTTAGAAACCGGTTTGCATGTTACCTGCCGGATTGAAGTATTCAATCTCATCGGGGTCCTTATTATGGAAGAAATGGTTGCCCGACCTTCCATACTTGATGTGTCTTCCTTAGAGGAAGGAATCTATTTCATCCGTGCAAATGGGATGACAAGAAAATTTATTAAGATTGCACAATAGGAGAGGGACTTTATACAAATCACCTTCATGCAATAATGCTATCACTGCTTAAAAATGATGGCTTTCCGGCAATATAAATTCATTTCTACTAAAATATTCCCCCGGGACACTGCAATATTGTTCATCAAAATGAAAAATTGTCACTCAATGATAACTTTAACTGTCATATTTTCACATGTAATATCGCTAGCTAATTGTTTCTTAAAAAACTAAATAACAACCCATTACACGTCCACATCTAAAGCATCAAATTCTATGGAACAGAATTTGAAAAGATCAGTGTGAATTTAAACTAATGTTTAACTTAAAATAATGGAGGGTTTA
>JBLRXC010000203.1:0-5383 GCA_047920975.1 Bacteroidales bacterium
CGAAAAGAATAAATACTTTGATCGTCATCTCCAACAGCAAACAATCCTTCTTCCTGACCAGAGGATAATAATTGAATTAATTCACATTGGATTGCATTTATGTCCTGATATTCATCGACAAGTAAATATTTTGTTTGAGCTTGCCAGTATGTCTGAATTTCTGGATAATTTCTCAATATTTCACAGGCCAAAAAAAGTTGATCATCGTAATCAAGTAAATTACACTTTCTCAATAATTCAACATATTTGTCACATACTTTACATTTACTATCACCTGGATTTTTATTGCAATCCCCCTTTATTCTACAATTATAAGTTTCAAGATAATTTTCCCTTTCTATTCCGCACAGACTTGAAGCATCCTTTAATAAAATAGTTTGTGGGTACTTTTCTGTCAATACACCATAATCCTCACTTAAGCCGACAATACCAGTGTTTGTGCCAACAATCGTATTTGCGAGACTATGCATTGTTTGGATATTTTCAGGAATTTGATCATGTGGGATACCAGTTTCTTCTTTAAGAAGTCTTTCCCGCATACTCCGGGCAGCTTCGTTTGTGAAGGTAATAATGGTGATTTCAGAAGGACTAGCCTCTATTTTCTCCAAAAGGAACTTTACGCGGTGTTCAAGTTGCCATGTTTTTCCTGTTCCCGGTCCGGCAAGTAGCAAAATCGGTCCAGGAAATTCCTTGAATGACTTAAGGGGGTTTTCAATTTCAATCATATATTAGGTTTTTTGTGAGATTACCCCTTCCATCATCCCCTCCACCAACTCCTCCGACCGTTTAACCCGTTCCTCCAGCCGGTCACATAAAGCCATCAGCCTGTCCACCTTTTCGACAATGCGCTTTTGTTCATTTAATGGAGGTAAGGGAACCGGAGAATTAAAAACGTAATCCTTAGGTACTCTTTGTTGACCAGCTGTTCCTGTCATCTGCTTAACACCTTCTTCAAGAAACATAGGGCTTTTAAAAAAGAGATATACATAATTTGGATCGATTGTGTCGCCAAATTTTCTGAAAACATGAAGTTCGGTAGTTCCAGCACCAATTCCCGATTTTAATCCTTTTATTACACCTACTTTTGAATTCTGAAAGCAAGGCGTAATCTTTGCAATAACCACATCATCATTTGCAAAATGAGTAAAACCGCGTTTGATTTCTTTCCATTTTCGATCCTCGAACATTGGATTAATACCATATTCTTCACTAACCATTTTCATCGGAATGAAAGATGCCAGTTGATCATCAGGTGCCTCATTTTTAGGATTAGCTAATCCTATCTCTCCCAACCTACACCACTCCCACCCCTCCGGCAAAACAAAAGGAACCTCTTCTTCTTTAATCTCCGGCAATGGTTTCTCTTTTTTGATCTTGCCATCCCTGATCAACCTTTCCTTTTCAGCCTTAATCTTTTCAAGTAGTATGCTTGCGGGTTCGTCTGTCGGGTCCTGCTTTACCAGTTTCCCCTGAACGGCCAATTGCAGGCAGGTTTTTCGGAGTTCTTTAATGTTGTCCGTGTCGTTGAAGACATTCTCGAAGTTGTTTTCAATCAGTGTCCAGTATTGTTGGGTTTCTTCGTGGTTTTGTGCCTGGGTTAAATGATGGAGCATTGATTTGCCGAGTTCTTTTTTTTGTTGACCGGCTTTTTTATTGGCTTTGTCGAGTTCCTCTACACTGCCCAGCAGGCTTTCAACACGGGCGACGATGCGCTTTTGTTCGTTAGTAGGGGGAAGTGGGAACAAAGTTTTACGTAAAAAATTCAATGAAACAAACTTTTGAACTCCGCCGCCAGCCATTCTAACCATTTCAGATTCTGCTGAATCTAAATAAATCCTTAAATATTTGTTGAAAATTAAATCAGGATCGTAAAACTTAAATAATGCTACATTTTTTATACTGAATTCAATCTCTATTGATTCAACAATAACACTATTACCAATTGTCCCAATCATTGCAAGTAAAATATCCCCTTCATCCACCTTTGACCGTTGACTTATTATTTTGTGGTCATCAAGGGAAATAAATTTAATATTTTCAAAATCAAGACGTCTATTTTTCAGGTTTTTGCTTGTCACAAGCGGAATACCTTCATCGCAATATTTAGGAGTATCATGAGTACCATCACGTACATCAACCGATTCACTTAATCTACACCAAACCCATCCCTCCGGCAATTTAAATGGTATTTCATTCTCAGTAATTTTCGGCAAAGGTTTCTCCTTTCTAATCTTACCTTCTTTAATTAGCTTTTCCTTTTCAGCCTGTATCCTCTCCAATAGTTTATCAGCCGGTTCATCATCCGGGTCTTGCTCTACCAGTTTCCCCTGCACCGCCAGTTGCAGGATCAACTCTTTCAACCGGGCAGCATTTCCATTCTCACGGGTCAGTAGTTCAAAATGTTGCTCCAGGAAATGCATGTATTAATCGGTTAAAGAGATTCTTAGCTCGTTTTTCAATTCATTTTGCAGCCGTGCAATTTCTTGTTGCAGTTCCCTGTATTGAGCAAGCAATTCAGTGGGATCGTGGTGGTTGTCTTCGGGTTTGTGCGGGTTTTTAATGTCGAGGTTGAAGTTGTTCCGCACAATATCCTCAACCGGCACTTTCCAGGCATATTCATTCTCCTGCCGGTTGTTCCACCATTGCTTTTCAGGTTCAAATTCCTCAATGCGTATCGGTTTGGTTTTGTTGTACGATTTTACACCTTCGGGATATGGATGCTCGAAATACCATACCTCTTTGGTGGGTTGTCCCTTTTCAAAAAACAGCAGGTTGGTATTGATGCCGGTGTACGGACTGAAAACCCCTTTGGGAAGCCGCACAATCGTATGCAGGTTGCACTTTTCAAAAAGGGTTTCCTTCAATCGGGCTGCAACACCATCGCCAAACAGAAAACCATCCGGCAACACAATTCCTGCCCTGCCATTGGGTTTCAGGACATGGATGGCCAGAAACAGGAACAAATTGGCAGTTTCGCGGGTTCGGAAATTCATTGGGAAGTTTTTCTCAACCCCGTCTTCCTCCATCCCGCCAAAGGGAGGATTGGTTACGATCACATCAACCCGCTCTTTAGGTGTCCAGCTATTCACCGAACGGGCCAGAAGATTGTCGTGCATGATGGCCGGTTGTTCGATGTTGTGCAGAATGAGGTTGGTAGTAGCCAGCATGTGCGGCAACTGTTTCTTTTCAACGCCCAGGATAGAGTGTTGAAGGATTTCCCGGTCTGCAATGGTTTTCACTTCACCCTTGTTGCGGATATGTTCAATAACATTCACCAGGAAACCACCGGTACCGCAGGCAAAATCGAGCACTTTTTCTCCCAGCTTCAGATCCACCATCTCCACGATAAACCGGGTAATAGCCCTTGGTGTATAATATTCACCGGCATTGCCCGCCGATTGCAGGTCGTTCAGGATCTGCTCATAAATATCATTGAACAGGTGCCGTTCTTCCTGTATGGTATAATCGAGGCCCTCGTTAATTTTATTGACCACCTGTTTGAGCAGGGTTCCCGACTTCATGTAGTTATAGCTACCTTCAAAAATATTCTTAACGATATTCGCTTTGTCAGTCGCGCTGGTTACTTTCAGGTCTTTCAATGTAGGAAAAAGTTCATTGTTGACAAAATCGAGAAGGTTGTCACCCGTTAATCCTTCATCATCGGCAGCCCAGTTGCGCCATTTCAATTTTTCAGGAATAGGCGACCGGTAGTTTTCATCCAGTATCTCATAATCCTGTTCCTTGTCGTC
The DNA here is from genome assembly GCA_047920975.1 of Bacteroidales bacterium. GTDB lineage: Bacteria > Bacteroidota > Bacteroidia > Bacteroidales > JAADJA01 > JAADJA01. The sequence continues at coordinate 3,750 of JBLRXC010000203.1, forward strand.
GAAAATCTTTAAAAACAACATCCATCCCAGTTGTGAAATCCGCTGTGCATCGCCATCCACCCCCACATCCTTTCGCATGATATTCTGAATAGCCTTGATCGTTCCTGATAAATTACTCATTCTCTATGCTGATTTGTACAATTCATTTTCAAGTTCTTTAACTGCTTTTTTGTATTTGGATAATCCTCCGAAATATTTTGTGATTTGAGTGGGTGTTCCGAACCGGCTGATCGGATCGAGTGTGAGCACCTTGGTGTCTTCGATGTTTTCTATACCGGTATCTGCATATTTTTCCAGAAGCGCTTCGAGTACATTCCGTGCCTGCTCACCGTATTTGGTAAAATAATTTCGTTTCTTCACATTTTCAGCCCGTTCTTTCCGGGTCATGGGAGGCATTTCAAAGGCCACATGGCATATCAGGTCGAAAATATCCACCTCACGTCCCACCTGGTCTTTCAGCTCTTCGAGTAAAACACCCTGTTCTTCCAACTCCCTGATCAAAGTCAGCTTTTTGTCCGATGTGCTCCAGCGCTGGATAAATTCCTCCAGTGAGCGATAGTTTTTCCGGATTCCTTTTTTTGAATAATCGAAATGCGATTCCGTGATCAATTTTCCATCAGGGCCATAATACAGCACCCTTTCATTCAGGATTTTCACCTCCACACCATCCACATAGATCTTTGTACGTCTGGGTTCCGGTTCTGGGCCGATCAGGATTTCTTCCGTTTCCGGTTCATCATGAACATTATCATCAAATGGAACTTCCACGCCGGTTTCTTCATCAACAGGGTTGATATCCGTCTCATCCGGTGGCACAACGGGTTCGTCCGGTCCGGGTTCATAAATCTGAACCGGTTCTCCGTCGAAAGCGGGATCAGAAAACAGATCGGTCACATTTCTGAAATCCATGATCGTGAAATAATACTTGCCGAAATCCTCATTGATGCGGGTTCCCCGGCCAATGATCTGTTTGAATTCTGTCATTGACTGTATGTTGCTGTCAAGCACGATCAACTTGCAGGTTTGCGCATCAATTCCGGTAGTTAGTAATTTTGAAGTGGTAGCAATGACCGGATATCGTTCTTCCGGATTGATGAAATTATCCAGTTCACGTTTTCCTTCGTCATTGTCGCCGGTGATCTGCATCACATATTTGTGATTTTCGGCTACAAGTGCTGAGTTCTCACCGGCTAATGCAGCCCGCATCCTTTGGGCATGATCAATGTCAATGCAAAACACTATGGTTTTATCAAAGGGATTGGTTCCATGCAAAAATTCGGAGATCTTACGGGCTACCAATTGGGTTCTTTCATCAATTACCAGTACCCGGTCATAATCCTTCACATTGTATTTCCTTATCTCCACAAGATTTCCATCCTTGTCCCTTTTACCTTTTGCAGGGAGCCAGCCTTCGAGATCGCGATCAATCCCAACTTTGATCACTTTGTAAGGAGCCAGGAATCCATCCTCGATTCCCTGTTTTAATGAATAAGTGTAAACAGGTTCACCAAAATAATGGATGTTTGAAACCTCTTTGGTCTCTTTTGGGGTAGCTGTCATACCCAGGTGGGTTGCACTGCTGAAATATTTGAGAATTTCGTGCCATTCGCTGTCTTCGTCGGCACTTCCCCTAT
>JBLRXC010000204.1:0-5381 GCA_047920975.1 Bacteroidales bacterium
CCTGGCCGCATATTGACGGAAAGCCGGTTGATTTTATCAGTTACGACAACTGTGGTCCGGCTGCATCGATGAATTCCTCGGTAGTTGACATGATGAAATGGATAAAACTTCAGTTGGGCAAAGGTACCGCAGACAAAAGCACTATTTTCAGTGAAGAGACCTATTACAAAATGGTTTCCCCGGTCACCATGTTGAATGCAGGTCCGGCTGAAACCATTGGTGAACGACATTTCTCCGGATGCGGACTTGGATGGTTCCTGCATGACTACCAGGGCCGGAAGATCATTGAGCACGGCGGAGGGTTGCCGGGATTTCACAGCAAAGTAGTTCTGGTACCTGAAGAAAACCTGGGTTATGTGATCCTCGCCAACCAGCTTTCAGGCCTTGTGGAAGCGATATACAAGAAAATACTGGACTTCTATCTGGTTACTGACGGCAAAGATTGGGTTCAGCTTTATTATGAAGGCGAACTTAAACAAATGGCACAAAAACTTGAAAAAGAAAAACAACAGGAAGCGGCACGGGTTGACGGCACCCAACCAACACTGCGCCCTGAGGAATATGCCGGATTGTTTGAAGATCCTATGTATGGAAAAGCTGAGGTATTGTTTGAAAATGACCAATTGATCCTGGTGATGCATCCCACCAACAAACTTTTTACTGGACTTCTTGAACATTGGCATTACAACACCTTTAAGGTGAAGTTTAATGACCTGTTTCTGCCACCGGGATTTGTGACCTTCACCATCAGCGGGGAAGGCAAAGCTGAGGGATTTACCATTGATCTTGAAAACCCGGATTTTCATTTTTTCAAGCTCCGGTTTTTAAAGGAATGATTGTAGTAACTTTGACACCAAATTCAACAAGTATGAAAGCATCAATTGGACTTAATTTTATTGCTTTATTGATGTTGATCCCGGCATTGGTGCAAAGCCAGGAAGAAGTGTTGAAGCGGCTTTGGGTATCATTGGCCTCGGCATTGTTGAAAACGACACTGATCCGGCCGGAGCCTTTGTGAAAATTGGCTATAAATTCATCAAATCGCCTGATTTCTATCTGCGGGGAATGCGCTATGCCCACATTTTGAAGGGAGGGTATGTCAGACCTGAGCTGCAAATCGGTTTTTTGTTGAAATGAGAGCATAACCTTTTGTAATCGCTTAACCATCAGGAAATCAGTCAAGCAGAACCCCGTTCCACAACAATTTATAGGTTACCGGTGTCTGGCCACGGTGGTGAGGGCTAAAGCTGTATAATACAAACTGCCCTTTACCTTTTTTAAGCCAAACCATTGCGGCCTTTTTCGCAAGCAGTTTTTCATGGTCAGCATAGCCACTCATCAGAATCTTATCATCAGTAAAAGAGGCAATCACACGCCGGTCCATATCAAAATAAGGGATTGAAGTTTCAAAAACAGGATTTCCGTGATGGAAAACACCCACTTCTTCAGGCATTCCATAAGTAAGCGGATGGTTATCATGAAGTTTCGTCCGCAAGGCAGACCCCGGGACTTCAAGACCTTTTTTAGCAAGATCACTTCCAATGTTCCGGAAAGGTAACTGAAACTGTTCTTTATCATTTTCATCACCAATACTCAGTAATCCTGTGAATAAATCGACCGACCTGCCCCAGGAGAGGAGTGTTCCGCCTTCATCAACAAATCTCAGAAGATTTTCAAGTCCTTTCTTTCCCATGCCTTTGGCAAATTCTGCCGGATACCTGGAGATAAAATAGTTGCCTTCCGATCCATACATCCCTTCAAGCAATACCGATTTAGGTTCATCCGTAAGAATGATCACATCAAAACTTTTCGCCAGTTTGGCTCCTTTCAATTCATCAGGCCGAACCACGGTATACGGCAGGTGATAATTATCAAATAAAAACCTTATCCAGCCGGCATCCATAGCATGGAACCAGCTTTCGATCAGGGCGATTCGAGGAATTTCAAGAATTTTTGCTTCCGGGAGTACATCCTCCCTGATATAGACCGGACCAACGTCAAGCTTACCCACCAGCGATTCAGTAGCCTGGCCTCCCTTCATCAGGAAGCTACCGATAGGATAAGTCTTGTTATCATAGATAAATATCTCTGTGGTGCGCATCACTTCAGTCTCCTCCGCAACAGCCATAAATGCAGCTTTATAACTTTCGTTGCTGTTGGTAGTAAAGAGCATGTAGTGGTAGGTTTGTGGAGTTTGGTCTACCAACCGAAAAGGAATAATAACAGCCTCATACGATTTTTCTAAAGTGAGAACACGGCTGTTGATTTCATGGGACTCAACACCCTTGTGCAACGGCAGCGACCAGGAGGTAACATCATAAGGTTTTATCATTTCCCCATCGGGTGTATAATGTCGTTCCGGGAATTTCTGGGTCGTCATCATTTCCCTGATGAATGCCCGGTAAGGTTGTGCTAAGGGGATCACTATATCACCTTTACTGTACATCCGGTTTTCTGCCTCTGTATTCTCTGTCAGTTGGAATATGTTCACTCCATGCTCAATCATCAGATTCACAAGGGATATAAGCTCACTCTGATCGTGCTGGTTCAGGGGAAGCATATAGTAGAACGGAGCTTCTGTTTGCCCTTTTTCTATTTCTCTTTTGGTGTATTCGTTCCGGAATTTCAATATTTCATCTTTATGGATGGCTGCAGTAAAAAGATAACTAAGGGTATTGATGTTTTCATATGTAACAATATCGCTCAATCTCCACCAACCGCCCGTCCACGGTTCAGGCATGTTGATGCTTTTGGCATATTCGCCAAGACCTTTGCCCACGGTTTTGAGTTCACTGGGCTCAACATAGACGGGAGTTGCCAAATTTGCACTGGCGGCTTCAGAGAGCATTCCGATCACCCCCTTCCAGATACAGGTAGTTGTGGCACCAGGCCAGTAATCGTCAAAAAGGTAGTTCACCGATACACCTTTCAAACCGGCATTGGTCATATCTATCAGGGCGCGGGAGCCAAAAACCCGCATCCAGTTCCATACACTGGCATCAATGTTTTCGGCTATCGGATCATGGGGCGGCGAAACAAAATATCTTGGTCCGCTTGATCCCATCTGGTGTTTCTCAACCGTTACCTGCGGGTACCATTCGGTATTGTAAAAAGTTGCAACAGCTTTATTTTCTTTCTGGGTAAGTGTTACAAAATCACGGTTGATGTTGTGACCCACATACTTATGATAAACGCCGGGCATTGAACTCCCTTCAAATGGAGTACCCTTGTATTTGTTGTAATGCTCAACAATCATGTTCATACCGTCGGGATTGTGGCTGGGTAGCAGTACACATACAGTATTATCAAGGATTTGCCTGACCCTGGGCTCTGCTGAGGTCAGTAATTCATAGGCAATTGCAGGAGCTGCCTGTGAGGGCCCTACTTCAGTCGCGTGCATGGAAAGTGCAAGAAATACAAATACTCTCCCTTCTCTGATCAGATTTTTCTGATCTTCAGGTGTTATGTCCCCGTTAAGGGCGAGTTCGCGATTTATTGCTTTTAGCTGATCCAATCTGCCAATATTTTCCGCAGAAGAAATAAAGACAGCGTAAACCGGTTTTCCCAGTTCGGACTCACCGATCTGTTCCATATGCATTTCGGGTGACACATCAGTAAGGCGCATCAAATAACTGACCAGGTCTTCATAATGAAAAAGCATCCTGTCTTCGCCGGGCTCAAAACCAAAGTGTTCCCCGGGTGAAGGCAACTGTGCCGTTATGGTATTGGCTGCTAACAAAGCAGCATAGATCCAAAACAGTATAAACTTTGCCGGGATAAAAGACCGGAGGTACATTTTCAATTTCATATGAACGTTTTTAATCCCCGTCCAGCTGCTCATGACGGGTTGATGATCAAAAGAAAGCGTTAAAATTAGCAAATGTTTTGAAGCCATGACCTGCATGGAAAATATTTTGAGAGATGTGCAATGGCTTTATATTCCAAACCCCGTATCATACATTCTACTGTATTGTAGATATTTTTCCTCAGTTTATTCACATCAAACGGAGTTATTATCCATGATTAAATGATAAGAGGGCTTGAATCCCTTGAAATAACGATGATCTGATAGAATGTCCGGAAATCATAGTTAATTGGCACAGGTTTTTCATAGAATTATTAAAGGATCATTTTAACAGATTCATTCAATCATTTAAAAATAAAAATTATGGATTATGGACAAATTAGAAATCAAAGGAAACTGGAATGAGTTAAAAGGGAAACTCAAAAAAAAGTATGGAAATCTGATTGATGACCAATTAACCTATGCCAAAGGAAATGAAGAGGAACTTCTGGGAAAACTTCAGAAAATGATTGGTAAATCCCGTGATGAAATTATCAGGGAAATAAGATCGTTGTAAGGGGTTATTTTCCTGTCATGCAAAAAATTTATCTGGTTTGCATGATTCTACAATTCAATGAAAATTTTTCTATCAGAAACAAAAAAATAAAACGATGAAAACTTTAATTAAAATTAGTGCAATCCTGGCTTTGGTCTTTGTTTCCATTGCTCTTCTGTCTTCGTGTCAATCAGCCAGTGAAAATGATCGTGAAAAAAGCGAGTTTGAAAAAGCACGAAATGAGACGGTAAAAAAACTGGAAGACCTTAAAACCGACATTGAAATCCGGATTGAAGATATCAATCAACGGTTGGATGGTGCATCCGGTGAATTACAGGAAGGTTTGGAGAGAGCCCGGGAGGAACTGCTGGAAGAAAGATCAAAAGCTGAAAAAGCTTTGGATGATCTAAAGAATGCTACCAGTGACAGTTGGGATGAAGTCAGAGATTTTGCTGAAGCGACCTACGAGTCGGGAAAGAAAAATGTCGAAAAAATTGCCAGCGATATTGAATCATGGTTTAAATAAACCACCTGTGTCATTCTGGACAAAATGAGGCGGTCATTATATGATTCTGTAGTGACCTCCTTCCATTTTGAGCCATATGGTGGAGTCCATAACTCTGCTTGTTTTGCCTGGAAGCAGTTTTGGCTTTTAACTGATTCAGATTGCGGTTATTTTATTTTGCTGACAAAGACCGGTTTTTCAGTTTCTTTGATGATATCCTCAGAAGTACTGCCGAAAATCAGTTTTCTTATTTTCCCCTTTCCCTGCGAAAGCACAGCAATCATGTCTGGGTTATTTTTCCGTATGAAGCTGTTCAATCCATTCTCAAGGCTGTGATTATTGATGATATTGATGTCATAGTTGTTAAGTTTGTTTTTCTCTGCCAGCTGATGCAGTGTTTTTATAGCTCTATCCGAAGAGGTTTCATCGTTTGTGATCACATGTAATAGTTGCAACCTGGCGTTAAGTTCAGATGCAAAATCAACAATACTCCTAAGACCATCCTGATCTTCTGTATGAACATCAATGGCTACGGC
>JBLRXC010000205.1:0-5351 GCA_047920975.1 Bacteroidales bacterium
GCAGCGGTTCACCCTCAAAAGCGCCCGCAAAGCCAAGCATGATAAGGCCGCTGTTTCCCTGCAGGTATGTCGTCATTGAGAGAAGCAGCGCAACGGTTAAGGTTAGTGTTTTTTTCATATCAGTTGATATTTTAAAGTTTCGTATTCAGGAATTAAGAGACTGTTTAAAAACTCAATTAAATATATAATTGTGACCATCTTACCACCTACCACCAGGAAAACACAACGTGCGTAAAATGAATGATTTAACTTAGTGAAACTTTGTGACTTCGTGTCCTTGTGGCGATAAAAATGTCCATTATAGCTAATTTAAATCATTTATAAACAGACTCTAAGAACAATGCGTAAAATTACGAGAAATTTTGAAAGGATCAACAGGAGGATGGAGGGTGGTTTTGGGGGTTTCGGTGGCTGAGCGCAGATGTAGCCACCATGGAGACCTACGTCGCGATCCGGAGATACTGATGGCTGAGCATGAATGTCTTGAGCTTGCCGATGGGTCGAAATCACAATTGGTTATTGTGTAATTAATCTGGGGTTTCGACAAGCTCAACCCCCAGTGTAGATCATTTGCAGGACTTGATAACGCACAAAAAAAGTCCCGCAAGCAGAATCAGGTTGTCAGCGTCATCACTCCAATGTTTTTCCGCTTTAACAAAACAATCATTCGGGGTACTGTGTTAATTAGTCTGAATCATCTGCAATTAAACATGCATAATCTCACGAAAAACCTGGTTTTCTTTCTGCTGCTGGTGGCTATTTGCGGCTGTCACTCCGGTTCAGAGGAGATCAACATTTATTCAGGCCGGCATTACCGATCGGATGAAGATTTGTTCAAAAGATTTACCGACCAAACCGGCATCAGGGTTAATCTGGTGAAAGCCGACACCGATCAGTTACTTCACCGTCTGAAACTGGAAGGTGGGAACTCACCTGCCGATCTGTTGATCACAGCCGATGCGGGCCGTATGATAACGGCGCTGGAGGGCGGGTTGCTGCAGCCGGTCTCGGACAAGACTATCCTTGATAAAGTCCCGCCATATCTGAAAGACCCGGATGGTCACTGGGTGGGTCTGACCAAAAGAGCGCGCATCATTGTTTATCACAAAGAGCGGGTTGATCTGTCCGAACTCACCACCTATGAAGACCTGACTCTTCCGCAATGGAAAGGGAGGGTTCTTGTCCGCTCATCACAAAGTCATTACAACCAAACCCTGATGGCCTCTATCTTAGCAGCCAACGGATCTGACAAAGCAGAGGAGTGGGCTAAAGGTATTGTCGGCAATATGGCGCTGCCTCCCAGGGGCAACGACCGCGACCAGGTGAAAGCCATTGCCGCCGGTGTGGGAGATGTGGCGTTAGTGAACACCTATTACATTGGCCTGTTGCTGAATTCACCGAATGCTGAAGAACGATCCGTAGCCCGGCAGGTTGGCATTTTCTTCCCGAACCAGGAAGGCCGCGGCGCACACATCAACATCAGCGGTATTGGGATCACGGTATCTTCCAAAAACAGGGAAAACGCTGAAAAACTGATCGCATTTTTGCTGGATGAGGAATCCCAGCAGTTTTTATCCGCTGAAAACTACGAATATCCCGTCAATCCTGATGCTGAACGCGCACCATTGCTGGATGAGTGGGGGACTTTCAGGGAGGATACTGTTCCGCTGAGCCAACTGGGCGATTATTTACAGGAAGCTATGATGATCTTTAACAGGGCAGGCTGGAATTAACCATGGTCTTTAAATCCCGGAAAATAACCCTGCATCTGCTGAATCATTGGGTGGGATACCTGTTTCTTGCAACACTGGTAATATCCATCCCGCTGCTTGTCATATTCGGGAATATCTTCAGCGACGGAGGAGGTACCTGGCAGCATATTACAAAAAATCTGCTACCGGGCTATGTCATCAATACCGTGTTGCTCATGACCGGGGTTGCGCTGATCACTTTCATGATCGGGGTTGGCGCTGCATGGACCGTTACCATGTACCGGTTTCCCGGCCACCGGATATTTCAATGGCTATTGATCCTGCCTATTGCTTTGCCTGCCTATATCAGCGGATTTACCTGGGCCGGGATCCTGGATTATACTTCACCGGTATATGTCTTCATGCGCAACACTTTTGGGACTGACACCGGTCAGTATCTGTTTTTTGATATCCTGAGCCTGCCGGGAGCCGTCATCATCTTCTCGCTTTCTTTGTACCCCTACGTGTATCTTTTGACACGGGCCTATTTTTTGAACCAGTCGCAGACACTGTTTGAGGCAACCGCCTCCCTGGGATTGTCACCGTGGCAAACCTTTTACCGTGTGGCACTGCCCATGGCAAGGCCGGCATTTGTAGCCGGTATCTCCCTTGTCCTGATGGAGGTACTGAATGATTACGGACTGGTAAAATATTTTGGCGTTGACACCTTCACAACCGGTATTTTCAATGCCTGGTTCGCTTTTGGGAACATCCATGCGGCCATGAAGCTTTCGGGTTTTCTGATGGTTTTTGTGCTGGTGCTGATCCTGCTCGAACGCCGTCAACGCGGTAAAATGCGTTTCGACGCCGGTGCAGGCGGAAGAAATGTAAGATCGAAAAAACTCAAAGGATGGAAAGCTCTTTTATCATTGCTGTTGGTGTCGCTGCCATTCCTGGCTGGATTCCTGTTCCCGTTCGTCATGTTGATTTATTGGACTGCTATTGTCTTTCATGATATTTTTACAGTGCAGTTCCTGGCACTCATGCAAAACAGCTTCCTGCTGGCCATCATGGCTGCGGTTGCTGTGGTGGTGGTATCGGTATTGGTGGTTTTCACGGTGAGGACTTACCCGCTGAAATCCGTTAAAATAGCCGCCCGCACATCAACGTTGGGCTATGCCTTGCCGGGCGCAGTGGTGGCCATTGGCATCCTGGTGGCTTTTCTCTGGCTGGAGACACAGATGACCGTTCTGTCCGGGCCGGGATTCAGGCTTGCATTGGTGGGAACCTGGTTTGCGCTGGTTTATGCTTACCTGGTCAGGTTTATGGCCATTGGCTACAACAGCATAGAAAGCGGTAACGAAAGAATACCGGTTCATCTCGATCATGCTTCCCGTTCGCTTGGCGTGTCAAAAATGAAAACACTTTTCATGATCATCCTACCACTTCTCAAAGGCTCTCTGCCGGCGGCAGCCCTGCTGGTTTTCATTGATGTGCTCAAAGAACTGCCCCTGACCCTGATACTCCGGCCGTTCAATTTCGATACACTGGCAATCAGGGCTTTTGAGTATGCCAACGATGAACGCCTGGCTGAAGCGGCGCCTGCGGCAATTATTATTGTGATCATGGGATTGATTCCGGTATATTTGCTGAACAAAATGTTAAGGAGAAGCCATATATGAGTGTGTTGAAAGCTGTGAACCTCGGGAAAAAATACTCCGGAGCGGAGAATCGGGCGGTGATTGACTTCAGCTTTGAGGTTGAACAGGGTGAGATCATTGCGCTGCTTGGAGAAAGTGGTTGCGGGAAAACAACGGTACTCAGAATGATTTCTGGTTTTGAGATTCCGGATAGTGGTGAACTTTATCTGAATGACAAACAGGTTTCCGGGAAAGGCGTTTTTGTTGAACCCGAGAATCGTGGTGTAGGAATCGTTTTCCAGGATCATACGCTGTTTCCCCACAAGAGGGTTTGGGAAAATATTGGATTTGGCCTGTTCAGGCTTGCAAAACGGGAGCAGTCGGAGCGTGTCCGGGAGGTGATGCAACTGACCGGATTGCAGGGTTTTGAAGAGCGTTATCCACATCAGCTATCCGGCGGACAGCAACAGCGTGTTGCTCTGGCAAGGGCACTTGCACCACGCCCGGAACTAATACTTTTTGACGAACCATTCAGCAATCTTGATTCTGTCCTTAAAAATCAGATGAGGGAAGAGATCCGGAATATCCTTAAAATGTTGGGCACAACTGCCATTTTTGTCACTCACGACACAAATGACGTTCTTGCCATTGCCGACAGGGCAGTGGTTCTGAAAGAGGGCAGAACGCTGCAAACAGGAAGGCCTGAGGCTATCTATGTCGCACCTGCTACCAGATACGTTGCCAGTTTCTTTGGTAAAACCAATTTTATCAAAGCCAAAGCTGTGCAAGGAGGATTTGAAACTGCAGCTGGTTTCGTTGCATACAATCATGATTCTTTTCAGCATGCCGGGGAGCTCACCCTTTCCATTCGCCCGGGTTCTTTCATCATTGCCGGTGAAGGTGACGAAGGAGCTATACGCGCCAAAATCCTGAATGAGAAATTCTTTGGCGAATACAGAGAACTGCTTATAGAAGTTTCTGGTACACCTGCTCCGGAAACCCTGACTATCCATGTGGGTCTGCAGCATCAGTTTAAAGATACAGAGTGTTGGTTCAGGATTGATAATGACCGCCTGGGGGTTATATCCAATCCCATTGAATAAACGGAGGTTCAAAATTTATAAAATCCCGGTTCCGGTGAATTGTTGAACCTGATTTCGAAAATTATCCCTTGTTAAAAATAATGCTTCCATCATTGAACATTCACCATGAATTGCAGTTACTTTACTACAGAGACAATTGGATTATTAAACCGTTTAAAAATAGAATGTTATGTTGAAGAAAAAGGTTGAAAAGGCATTGATTGATCAGATTAAACTGGAAGAACAGTCCTCCAGGATTTATATGGCGATGGCTTCATGGTGTGAGGTGAACGGATATCCCGGTGCAGCCCGTTTTCTTTATCTCCACTCAGAGGAAGAGCGAATGCATATGACCAAACTCATTAAATACGTCAACGACAAAGGTGGCCATGCTGCACTGCTGGCTCAGGCTGCGCCTGCAGTCAGTTTTAAAAGCCTGCTGGATATGTTTGAAGAGATCCTCAAACATGAAGTGCTGGTTTCGCAAAGCATCAACATGGTTTATGAAACCGCATTCACCGAAAAGGATTATGCCACGAGCCAGTTCATGCAGTGGTATATCGAAGAGCAGATAGAGGAGGAAAGCACTTTCAAAGGCATCCTTGATAAATTCAGATTGGCCGGCGACCAGAAAGGCGGCCTGTTTCATATTGACAAAGAACTGGGAGAGATGGCTGCAGCAGGATCAGTGCCTCCGGCGAACTGAACCGTAAGTAGCAGTAAATTTTGATTTGAAGATTCAGGTCAACATATTTTGGTTTCGAAGAGACTTAAGGTTGGAAGACAATGCTGGTTTATATCATGCATTGTCTTCTATCAATCCTGTAGTACCCCTCTTTATTTTCGATACAGATATTTTAAATGGCCTGGAAAGGGATGATCCGCGTGTCACCTTCATCTATGAAAACTTGGAGGCCATTGATCAGGAACTAAAAAAG
>JBLRXC010000206.1:0-5346 GCA_047920975.1 Bacteroidales bacterium
GCAGCTCAAAGATATTGAATATCATTGAGATAACAAAAACTTTCACCCCTTTTTTTTGATTTTATGAATTATTCAGGTTAGCAACATGTTTTTGTGTAAAGCAACAGAAGGTGATCCTGGTTACACCTTTACTACAAGTTGAACCGATACATTCCTCGGCGGCCTGATATCTCCAGGCCTGCCCATATATTCCTTGTTGAACAGGTTGTTGGCCAGCACCGCTACCCTGATTTGAGGACTGAGTTGATAGGCCAGACTGATGTCAAACACCACAAACCCTTCGTTGTTGGCCAGCCGGTAATCCTTCAATCCGGGGAATATCTCCTGTCCTAAAATGGTGGCTTCAAAGGCTTCGTCAATCCGCTCCATGAAACTATTATAGATGAAGGTTATTCCGGGAGAGATTTTTTTAATAGTTAATTCGGCATGACTTTTCACCGAGTGCCTGTACCGGTATTTTAAAATGTTGTTTTCGAGCGTATCAGATGAAAGGTCAATGGGGTTCATGAAAGTGTACCCGGCAAAGAGCGTCAGCGGCAGGTTACCTGCCTTGCCGGTTCCGCTGATGTTAAAATCAATGCCGTTGATCCGTGCCTTTCCGACGTTCAGCGATTTAAATCCGATGTCGTTCAGTGTTGGTATTTGGCCTGGGTCATCCAGCCAAACTCCGAAGGTAAACTCGATCATGTCGTTGTATTCGGTCCAGTAAGCTGCCAGATCTAAAAATCCGTTCCATTCCCTGATCTTAAACCCCTGTTTCACTCCGATCTCGGTACTCCAGCCGGTTTCGGAATTGAGATCAGGGTTTGGAAATATTTTCAGGCTTCCGACATTCGTTGAGGTATATTTTTCGGCAATGCTGGGAAACCTGTAACCCATACCATAGGAAGCCCGGAGAAAAGTGAAAGGAGCAGCCCTGTAATTCAATCCGGCCCGCATCACCGGACTTGATTCGCGGTCGGTCCTGTCGAGGGTGTAGTGTTCCCAGCGCAAACCAAGCGAAGCAGAGAGTCTGTTCAGAAAGGCATAGTCAAATTGCGAATAAACTGCAACGCTGGAGTTATAATGATCGCCATAAAGGTTGGCATTGGTAACCCCGTAAAGTCCCATAAATCCTGCTGTGAGGTTCAGTTTTTTCCTGATCTCTCTCTGAAACTGATACTCCCCGTAGTACATATCGGATCCGTTATCCTTGTCAGGGTCCTCCTCAAACCGGTTGTAAACCTTCAGGAACCTTGTCCGGAGGGAGTGACGGTTACTTTGGTCATCGTAATAGCTCACCCAGGGATCTGAATTGAATCTGAAACCGGTTGTCGGTGTGATCGCATCCGGCCGCTGAAGGAATGCACCTGAGTCGGCATCCTGCCAGATAAGAAAATCAGAGGTATTCTGCCATTGGACATTGGTGTTCAAACCATACGACAGACCCTTTACCGAGGAAGGATTGTGCCTGAGTTTGAAATTCACCCTGATCCTCTGTTCATAGTCCATTTGCCGGTATCCCTGATCGTTGAATGCATTGGCACCGAGAACCAGATCAAAATTGCCCAGTTTACGGGATGTTGCAAAGCTTCCGCCGGCAAAACCCGGATTTTTCTCCCACCAGTGCGATAGTTCCTTTCTTTTTGGGGAAGAATAAACTCCATTGAACAGGGTGACCGTGGTTTCAGGTGTGTTGCCGGGCCAGGTGGTCAGCATGTTCACCACGCCGTTGAGTGCCGAGGAGCCATAAAGTGCCGAGGAAGCACCTTTCATGATCTCAACGCGGTCAACGATTTCCACGGGCAGGAAATTCCATTTGACTTCGTTGACATCTGCTGTCAGCATGGGCAATCCGTCCATCATAATCATTACCCGGCTTCCTGCTCCAAAACTGTAACCGCTGCCGCCACGAATGGAAGGCTGGCCATCGAGGACATCTACCCCGGGAATTCTGGAGATGGCGGTCTCCATATTGACCGTGTTGGTGTTCTGTATGAACTCCGCTTTCATGATCTCCATCGAAACGGTTACATCCGATAGCCGCTGTTCATATTTTCCCGCTGTGACCACTGCCATATCCAGTTCAAACTGCTGAAGGCTGAGTTTGACATCTAAGGTGATGGTGTCTCCCGGAAGCAGGTCAATGATCCTCTGGTCAGACTGATACCCGATGTACCGGAACAGCAACCGGTATCGTCCGGGGATCAGATCCAGACGGTAATAGCCTTCCGTGTTGGTGGGCACGCCGGTGATACTGTCGGTGTATACGCTCACACCGATCAGTTTTTCCTTTGACAGGGCATCCGAAACAGTTCCCTCAATGATACCTTTCTGGGCATGCACGACAAAGCAGTGTGAAGCGAAAATCAGGACCAGCATGGTTAATTTTCGCACAGGCCTCTGCGGTATTCCGGTCATTATTGCAGCTAAATATTGAGACACACAGGATCAATTGGTTTTTAAAATCCGGCCACTGTATAATTGTTGGTCATTTCGGATGGAATACAAATAGACACCAGCCGGAAGATGACTTCCGTCGATGCGGACTTTATTCTGGCCCTGGTTTGCCTGATAGGTGAACCCTGAGACTTTATTGCCGGTGAGATCAAACAGGTCAATAGAAAATATGCCCGGTTCAACGGTATAAAAACGAAGGTTAAATGCGTTTTTGAAAGGGTTTGGAGAAAACCCCAGAAATCTGAATGCATCTGATTCATTCACTCCTGCAGTTTCTGTAATGGTAATGGCCAGAGAGGTTGAATCGGTAGCCGTAGCAATTTTTATCGGGGGTGAACCAAGGATGCCGGGGATATACACATCCACGATGATCTTAAGAGGATATACTCCGGCTTCTTCCGGAACTCCTTCGATCAGTGCGCAATAATAATTACCCACCAGAAAGACATTGTTTTCCGCATTGGATTCCCAACTCAGGCCGGGAGGCAAATTGCCCACATCTATTAAAGTAATGTGATGCAGGTCGATGAAAGTGCCGGCGACAGAGTCAATGACGATTTTGGGGGGTGGAAGAACTGTGATGACCTGGCTGTATGTCTGAAAGATTACCCCATTGGGAAGGGAATCCGGACAAATTTCACCGTTTTCTTCCGGGTCAGGACAGGTTGTTTCATCTCCGGGTGTGCATTGTCCGGAAAGTAGTAGGGAATATAGCATGACAACCGGAAGCAGGACAATCAGAATAAAAGTTTTTTTCATCTGTTTAGTTTTTTCCAAAATTAATTCATTTCAACGACAATATTCTTTTTGGTTTCACGAAAGATCACAGCAGCTACTTATCGTTTTTTTTATGAAAAGTCGTAGCATCTGCCTGCGCCACCGGCATGATGAGCAGATCATTGATATTGACATGCGGAGGCCGTGTTGCAACAAACAAAACGGAATCCGCCACATCATCCGCGGTAAGTGGCTGGTAACCCTGATATACTTTTCTTGCCCTTTCCTGATCGCCTTTGAACCGCACTTCCGAGAATTCCGTCTCAACAGCTCCCGGGGCAACCTGGGAAACCCTGATACCAAACTGCAGAAGATCCATCCGCATGGCTTTGGTAAGTCCGTCAACGGCATATTTTGTCGCAACATAAACATTCCCCTTCCGATATGCATCTCTCCCGGCAATGGATCCGATGTTGATGATATGACCCGCTCTTCGGCCGGCCATCTTATTTGCCACAAGTTTTGTGATGTAAAGCAAGCCTTTCAGGTTCGTATCAATCATGGTATCCCAGTCATCAACATCTCCATCCGTCAATGGTTTGAGGTCAAGTGCAAGTCCGGCATTGTTGATGAGAATATCAATGTTCTTCCAACCGGCATTGAGTGACTCCATTGCATTTTCAACCTCTGCTTTATCGCGGATATCAAAATTCAATGGCAAAGCCCTTTGACCGAATTGTGAGGCGATCTCCTTTTGGAGATGAACCAGCCTTTCTTTTCTGCGACCCGTAATGATCAGGTCAAAACCATGCTGAGCGAATTTCATCGCACACGCTTTCCCGATTCCACTGGTAGCGCCGGTGATGAGTACTATTTTTCTCATATTATTAAAATAGTGTCTGTCCATAAAGTCATCTTTTCTTGATTTAAGAACAAGGAATACTGATTAACGATTTGAGAAGTTTGGTGAAAACCACTGATCATGTGATAAATTCTAAAATCAAAAATCGTTAATCCTTGTTCGATATTCAAAAATAATCTTTATACAAGTAGTTAAAAGACAAACCCTAATTAATCTTGTTTTTCTTCACCGTAAAGGCGCATAGCCACAAAGTTCCGCAAGGATTATTTCAAGGCTCATTATAACCTATGTTGTTTGATCCACTCCCTTGCATTCACAAAGGCTTCAACCCACGGAGTTATTTCGTCATTTTTTCGCTCTTCGGGATAGTAAGCCCATTGCCAGGGGAATACTGCCCGTTCCAGATGCGGCATCATCACCAGATGCCTGCCATCCGATGAACACAATCCGGCAGCAGAAAATGGAGATCCGTTTGGATTTCCGGGGTAGTCGCTATAACTGTATCTCACAGGGATATGGTACCGTTCTTCAGAATAAGGAAACTCAAACCTACCCTCACCATGCGCAACCCATATCCCCAACCTTGAACCGGCAAGGGTTTTTAACATCACTGAGTGGTTTTCACTGATCTCAACATTCAGGAATGCCGATTCAAATTTTCCTGAAGTGTTGTGCAGCATTTTTGGTTTCAGGTTATGTTCAGGGTTGACCAGTCCGAGGTGGATCATCAATTGACAACCGTTGCAGATGCCAAGGCTCAGGGTATCCTTCCGGCTGTAAAACCGGTCGAGTGCAAGTCTGGCCTTTTCATTATAGAGGAATGCGCCTGCCCAACCCTTTGCTGAGCCAAGGACATCGGAATTACTGAATCCGCCCACAAAAACAATCATATTGATCTCCTCAAGCGTTTCTCGTCCCGAAATGAGGTCGGTCATGTGCACATCCTTCACATCAAATCCGGCCAAATATAATGAGTATGCCATTTCCCGGTCGCCGTTCACCCCCTTCTCGCGGATGATGGCTGCTTTAATTCCTGTGGGTTGTCTTCTGTTCAGGTCAATATTCAATTGTGATGCTTTCCCGGAGAAGTTCCCCAAAAACGTGAAGCTGAGTTCCTGTTTTTTGTATTGTGTGAACCTGCTGAGCGCAAGTTCAGGTCCACATTGTTTTTTGTCGAGCAGGTATGAAGTACGGAACCACTTATCCCTGAGTTCATCAATGGGGAATGTAAGATGATGATCCTGATTTTTCAGGGTAATGATTCTGTCAGGGATCTGTTTACCAATTATTTGACTTTGAACGCCTTTCATTGCCAGAAATGAGTTCAC
>JBLRXC010000207.1:0-5238 GCA_047920975.1 Bacteroidales bacterium
TGTGCTAAGATTATGGTCTTAATCCTTGTTTTCGTGGACTATTGGTTTCTGAGGGTTGCTATTGTTGACGATGAAAATGATCGCATGCAGGTCTTAATCCTTGTTTTCGTGGACTATTGGTTTCTGAGAGCACTTTTTATAAACCATTGTAAGACAATTTAATTCATACCGGATTTCCTCCAGATTCATAACTAAAGAACGAAAAAAAGGGTCATTTTTTAAGTGTGCAAAATTACAACCAAATACGTTTAAATTTAATTCCATAACAGATCAATTATCGACAAATTTAATTAAAAAAACAGTGTGTTCTTATTTCCTAAAAACAGATCAAGGTCAATGTTCTGGCCTATCATTTTCATAGCCCGCAACTGATCGGAAGCTACCGGAACCATCATGATGCTGTCTTTGTTCTCGTATACCTCCTGCACTTCCCGCAAAGTTGTATGAATTTCATTGAATTCCTGCCTTTGGCTTTCGGTCAGGAAAATGGATTTCTGCACCCTGATGCAGCCCTTTTCTTCAAGGTATTTGGCAATGTACCGCCTGATGCGGTTGTCCTCAATGTCGTACATGATAAAATAAACCATACTTCCCTGTTTTATATTGGCTCGTTCAAATAATCCAAGTATTTTATTGATTCTGGATTGCAACTCGTCCAGATCCTCGCTTTCAGACACGAGATCACCAGCCGGCGAAGTGTCAATCTCGCGGTAACTTTTTATGCCTGCACGCTTGATCAGTAAAAGTTTCTCCCCGTAATTCAAAGGTCGTTTCTTCTTTTTCATCCGGTTCCATATATGATCTCACAAATTATTTTGTGTACAATATCTGCCAGTTCTTCATGACTACCCCGTTTGGGTGTTTTTACAGCAGAATATCCGTTCTTTCCATAAAAAATATTGACCTCGGCCCAGTATTGATCGAGTGAAAAAACCAACTTTTTACCATAATGGATCGGCTGAACTTCTTTTAAATCAATATTGAACGCCTTAACACCGGATTCAATCAATGGAATCACCCTGTCAATCTGCTCCGGGACAAAATAATTTTTCTCCTGTTTTAACTTAATACGCGGGTTAAGTTTCTGTTTGATCTCCTGTAAGGCATCAGCCGATAGTGGCAATCTTTCGTCCGGTTCATCCGGATCAGTTACCTTTACCTGTTCCTTCTCCTCCTGCCTGACCACTTTTTCGAGCTCGCCGGTGGTCAACTGATTCTCAAAGTCAACAAACCTTGTGATCACAACAGGTTCCGGGTCTGCCCTGTAATAAGCATGTTCGTCATAACTTAAAAAACAGGCACGGGTCACATCTGACGTTTTTGTGTCAATAACCTGATCCAGTTCATACTGCTTTGAAAATTCACGGGAAAAAACTTTGTAAAACAGGCTGAATTTTGCCGGGTCATGACATTTCTCGCTTAGCCTGAGAAGAATTTTGAGTCCATCGTTTGAGGGAGATATAAACATCAGAACAATCCTTGAATCACCTGCCAACCTTTTTTTCAGCGCTGGTGGTTTCAAGTTCTTCTGGCTCAAGTGATCCACATCCAGGACAAAATATTCAATATAGTTGAAGTTTGTGGTTTTGCGGTAAGCAGGATGGAATATACCTCCTGTAAAATAGGGAAGTTTACGCTTTAAAAAGGTATACTTTTCAGGACTTATGGTAAGAACAGTCCTCAGCTGTTCAATCAACGATATCAGTTCGGGCCTGCTTCTTACGATCATACCGTGTAACTGATCCGGGTTTATTTTCCGCAATTGGTCTGTCGCTGATGTAATGTTGTATCCAAGACTTATCATGACAAACAGGGTTTATTTGAAATTTATAAAAGTTGTGGCCAGCTTTTGCGAAAAAATGGTTATGTGGTTTACCCTGGAGCGGTCAATGCCGTCAATGGTTACCACTTCGTCAAGATAGTCGTTCACCGACTGTATCAAAATCCTTTTACCGAGCGCTTCGAGCCAGTAAGATCCATCCTCCTTCACGCTGAAACAATCTTCGGTGATCACCCGTTGCATGGCAATATTGATCACCACATAATCAATCCAGACCCTGTATTTCTCAATGATGTCGAATACCAGTACCGGACGGTTATAGTCATCGCGGTGAAAAACGCCAACGTAGGGGTCAATGCCTGCCTTTATGAGCGCGCCCTCAATTTTTCCGTATAAGATGCCGTAACCATAGTTAAGCAGGCAGTTGAAGGCATCGGTAGCCGGATGCTGCGACCGGCCTTCAAACCGGATTTCTTCGGGCAACAATTTTCCAATTGTATCGAAATATACCCTTGAAGCTGCCCCTTCCCATCCTCTGAAACTGGCAGCAACCTCCGAAATTACCTCTCCTTTGAGTTTGGCTACCTTTTGTTTGTAGTCGTTTATCTTATTGATGGCTGGCTGCAACCGGATTTCTTCAATGTCGAGTGACAAAAGCAGGGCGATCTGATTATCCATCTTTTGTATGATTATTTTTTTAATCCATTCGACTGCATGGGGTGAAAAAGTGAAATCAAGTTGTTTACGCCGGATGGTTGAGACCGATCCGTATTTCACACTCCATAATCTGCCCAGTGGTTTGCCTGAATTGTCGACAAAAACAACATCAATTTCATGCTCAATGGCCAGCAGTGCAGCATCGCTGCTGATCTTTGCCCCCCGGCTTATGGCAATGCTTTTGATCTTGTCGGGCATAATTCGCTGCTTGCCGTCCTTGTGAATGATCACAAAGCCCGCGTTCTCTTTAACCAGCGAGGTTCCGAATGTGTTAAGAACCAGTTCCATACAATTCGTTTTTGAGATTTTGTTTTTATCAAAAGGTTGTGTAAAGATAAAGATAACCGCTGAAATGCGGAAATTGTATAGCAATTTACAAGGAATACTTCCCAAAATTGTTCACCCGGCACAAGATGATGTTTGCCTGATTTACATATCAATAGATACACCTGTTTTCCAGTAAATGAATCCTTTTTTCGGCTCTGCTGATGGCAGTGTAAGCCCAGCGGTACTGGCTCTCCTTTTCGAGATACTCAAAAAAGCATGGCTCGAACAATACAAACACATCTTCCCATTCCCCGCCCTGCGCTTTGTGGCAGGTAACTGCATATCCGTATTTTACCCTGAGTGCATTCAGATAGGGATCGGTCATCATCAGATCAAGATATTCAGGGTCTTTGGGTCGTATTCCCAAATTCGACATCCGGATGGCAAAATCGCGGTAAAGTTCAAAATCCTGTTGATAGGATAGGTTGATGGCTGAGGATGTAAGCAGGTTGTCAATGATCTTCACCTGAACAATCCTCCTGCCCAAATAATCGTCAACATAAACATTCACATCCCTGAAATGCAGTCCGGCGCGGTACTCGGTAATCATTGAATAACCCTCAACCTGCAACAGGTCGCCATTGAAAAGGTTATATCTGTAATTGTTGTACACTACCATCAGCAGTTCGTCAATGTTCAGGGTTTCCGATCTTCTTTGTCCGAACAAGGCAAGCCTTACTTTTGCGTTTAGATCGTTTGAGCGGGCATTGGAGAAGCACACCATGATGCTGTTGTCGAGTCCTTTGCTCAGGATGGATTCAACATAACTTCCCACAAAAATATGCTCGTGCGGTGACACGAATACATCATCGAATCCGGAGGCCTTAACCGACAATAAGGGAAATGATTTTTGTTCGATCTTTTCGCGCAAAGTGAGCGTATTGAAATAGATACCCGTATCGCTCCTGTACCTGATGATCTCGGTGAGATTAGCAGAAGCGACAGGTTTGTCGTAGTGTTTCTTCAGGTACTCCTCTGAGAGCGCCGCCGAAAAAACACTGTTGAACGGAGGCAGTTGGGACGGGTCTCCCACAAAGATCACCTTCCTGTTTTCTGCAAACTTCAGGATATCATCAATCAGTTTGCCGGCACCAAAACTGATAAAGCCTGAAGCGGGCTGTGAGTTGGAAAGCATAGAGCTTTCATCAATGATATAGATGGCCCTTTCGGATGCAACATTTTCCCTTAAAACAAAGAAAAGTTTTCGCGCCTGCTCATCTTCATTGTCTTCGGTTAAATGCAGCTTATAAATTCCCTGGTGAACAGTTGTGGTGGTCAAACCGGTTTTATGAGTAAGCACCTTGGCCGCCCTCCCGGTGGAAGCCATCAGTTCAAAAGGGATGTCCCTTTCGATCATGTATTCGGTCAATGCGTTGACAAGCGTTGTTTTACCAGTTCCAGCATGGCCTTTCAGTATAAAAATACCGGAACCGCTTTCAATGAACTGCAGCAGGTTGTTAAGGGCAGATTGTTGGTGGGGGGTGGGGGTGAAATTGCGGCTGTTAATCATGGGAGTGATTTGATCAAGCTATTCAGTTCAATGTATGGATTATGGTCTAAATCTAATCCCATATTCGATTTTATTGTAGTCATATAGTTTTGCCATGGTTCCCTTTTATTTCTCGGATTTTTTTCTGTTGAGGAACAATAAAGATCGGTAATTTTTGCGCCTAACCCTTCATGAGCAATTTTATTTCTTACGCAATCCAGCCCAATTCCACCTCCTGAACCATTCAACATGCTATTGATCTTTTCAAGGATTTTTATGATGGCAAGTACTTCATCAAGTTTTTCTTCTTCGGCTTTTGCTAAAGCGATTAAAGCTAGTACGGGAAATGACAGGGATAATTTATCTTCACTCTTCTTGCCTATTTTTAGTAAGAACTCTGTATATTTATTCCTGTTATTAATTTTTAGAGAGTGAATGAGTTTATTTCCATCCTCCTGATATTTTTTCTCCAGATTAATTTTGTACATGCAATTTAAATATTGCGTAACTATAGTTTCGAAAAACACCTGGAAGCTAAGAATGAATTCGGTATAGTTTTCTATTAAAAAGTAGAATTCTGCCAGATGAAACTTTTCCAATATTTTGAATACGGTAAAAGAGTCAGTGTTAAATTTTTTCAGAAATTCGTTATCCTCAACTTGTCTATTTTTATATTTTTCAAGGCATGCAGGAGCTTTTTTTCCGAAATTGTCTATTCTTTTAATCGCATCCTCGAATAAAAAGTGTTTTCTCAGATTGCAAAATTCTAACAGTCCATTGATCAATCTCATCTCCCTGAAATCTTTTGTGATCATGTATGCACCATAATATTCACCAAAGTCAATTAAAGAAGCTACCTGGTTTCTTACCAAATCTCTCATGAAATGTTTTGTAAATTCCAAATGCCGGGGATGTCCGATTTCTG
>JBLRXC010000208.1:0-5206 GCA_047920975.1 Bacteroidales bacterium
CGATGGTCTTAACGGTTACTCAGCTTAATGTAATGTTGGCCATCGCGATTCAGATTTACTGTATGAATTATTCAATCAATCCGGAATTTCAGCGTCCGGAATTATACAGTTATATTTTTATTGTTGCCATCTTAACATCCAAACAACACGTTTTTTTCAATGTTGTTTAACGTTTTTTTAATTTTTGTTTTAAAATGTTTGGTCGCTGCAGTGCCATGGATAAACCTGTCATTGATTGCAATACCTGACCAAAACCTCATATGCCTTGTCCATGCCCAGTTCTCCGGCGCGGCTCATGTCACGGCATCCCACAGTTTTCAGATCAAGCAAGATCAGCAAAAGTCCTTTGTTGAACCATGCTTCTGCAAATTCCTGATCAATCCTCAGCAAAGTGGATAAGTCACTCACAGCCCCCCAATAGTCACCCATGTAACTCTTTACAAGGCTGCGGTTAAACCAGCCAAATGTGAATTCCGGGTCAATATCCAGTACGCGGTTCAAATCCTGCAACACCTGCCTGTAATTGTGGTCACCAGGATAATTATGGCTTGTGTTGTAAGCTGATGTAAAGTCATCAGCCAGATGAAGGTGATATTGCGGTTCTACCTGTGAATTTATCATTTGTATGAGACTTAACTGCGAATTGGCTTTACCCAGCCATGCCATGATGCTCTGTGGATTGTGCCGGACTGCGAGTTCAAAATATTCTAATGCCCGGCTATAATCCTGCAGATTTGAATGAAGAGTGGCTGTCTGCAGGTAAAAAGACTCTAACTCTGACGAAGTGGAGGTTTTTTCATTCATTTGATCAAGTGCTGTTGATGTCATGTGTATATCAATTGCACCGGGGTTGTTGGTCAGGGAAATGATATTTTCAGAGTACCCTTTACTTGATTTTGCCTCAAAAAAACGTATCCCGGCCAGATCTCCTGAAAACATAACCTGCTGAAAGGAAGGGAGCAATTCGATCTTTTCCGGATAAGCACCGGAAACTGTCCGTTTGGTTGACGATATGTCATCCCGGAATGCAAGGAGTCGCTTCAGATACATCTGTTGTTCCAAACGCATTTCTTCATTGCTGCTGAATTGAAATTCACCGACCATATGAGCCATCCTGAGATCTCTTTCTGCTCCACTGAAATCATTGAGTTCCTCTTTCACACGCGAACGTTCGTAATATGCGTCGGCGAAGTCAGGGTAAATTTCAATGGCTTTTGTGAAATCTTCCATGGCTGCCTTCAATTGACCTGTCGCATACCTGATCTTACCCCGGAAGAGATAGATAACAATGTTGTCAGGGTTGAGTGTGATCAGTTTGTCAAGGTCATCAAGAGCCATTTCGGTTTCATTTTTGGATAGCATGATCATGGTCCTGTTATAATAAGCATAAGAGTTGAATGGCGAATTTTCTATCACACGGTTCAGGTCTTTCATTGCCGCGGTGGTATCCTTGATATCCAGCAAAAGAAGAGCCCTGCTCAACAGGGCATCGGCATCATGAGGAGTGATCTGAATCGCCCTGTTAAAATCAGCCATTGCCGAATCGGGTTTTTCAAGTTCAGTCCAGATGCTCCCACGCTGTATGTATGAAGTCGTGTTAACAGGATCAATGAGAATTGCATGATTGAGGTCGAGCAGGGCCTCATTGTATTTTTTCAGACCTGCCTGTGCTGACCCCCTTAACAGATATACATCTGATTCATTGTACCGGAGCTTCAGGGCGCGGTCGCAATCTGCCAGACAGGAATCATAGTCCTGAATAAAAAGGTGAACCCTCGACCGGTTTACATAAAACAAGGAATTTTTAGGATTCAGTTCAATCGCTTTTGTATAGTCGGTCAGGGCTCCTCCAAAATTATACTGGCGGCTGCGGACTATAGCGCGCAGATGATAAATTTCCGAATTAAAGGGATCGAATTTCATCGACTCGGTAAGGTCCTGCTCTGCACCGTATAAGTCATCCAGAAAGTACTTTGCAATTCCCCTGAAATACCACCCTTCAAAAGAGGCAGGTCTGTGCCTGATCGCGTTGTTCATATGCCCGATGGCTTCATGGTACCGGCCTTTGGAGAGCTCATCCCTGCCAAATTGCATATAATCACCGAACTTATACCTCTGAGCCTCCGAGATGGTAAGAACAAACAGAGAAAAAGACAGCGCAAGAAAAAATTTAATCATGAATAAATATTTCACACATTATACTCAGGATAAACATACAACTATCAGAATTTTGTTTTGTTGCGGCAATGTTCAAAGAATGTTTACAGTTCACTGATCAATTTTTCGAACAGGATGATGAGGCTCTCTTCCGCCGCAGCAGCTGCTTCCATAATATCACTGATGTCAATGGGTTTCAGTTGATCCGGATCACACTCATCTGTAAGCACCGAAATGGCAGCACATGGAAGTCCGGCATGATTGGCTGCAATCACTTCAGGGACGGTTGACATCCCCACGGCATCGGCGCCAATCATTCTCAGAAACCTGTATTCAGCACGGGTTTCAAGGTTGGGTCCCGTAACGGCAACGTAAACTCCGGAGTGTAAGGATAACTTTTCTTTTACGGCTATTCTTTTCAGCTTTTCGTTCATCAACGCTGAATAAGGCTGGCTCATATCCGGAAATCCTGTCCCCAGTTCATGGTGATTGACTCCGATCAGCGGACTTGTTCCCAATAAATTGATATGGTCTTCTATGAGCATCAATTCTCCTTTTTTGAAGTTAGGATTCATGGAGCCTGCCGCATTGGAAATCAGGAGGTGTTTGATGCCCAGAGCTTTCATCACCCTTACCGGGAATGTGATCTCCTGCATCGAATAGCCTTCATAGAAATGAAATCTTCCGTTCATGGCTAGTACTGTTTTACCAGAAATGTTACCGTACAACAGGGTGCCTTTGTGAAACTCAACCGTTGACACCGGGAAATGGGGTATTTCAGAATAACTTATTTCATGGATGACGGCTATTTTTTCCGCGAGCTTCTTGAGTCCTGTACCTAAAATGACGCCAATAGCCGGGGAATCGACTCCCTGCAGGCCAAGGAATGTTGAAGTCTCTTTCAACCGGTTCACCCAGAATGACATAGTGCTATTTGTTTATCAATGATCTGTTCATGAGGGCATGGTGTTCATCAATGGATATCTACCAAACAACCAGCCTGTTTTAATTGCCTCAAATTTACGAAACAAAAAATATCCTTAAAAAACTTTCGCTGATTGCTTGCCGCCTTACCTTTTAATATTTAATTTAGCCGCTTGTTGAATTTCATAATCTCTAACGAAACCAATATCTGTTGCCTGAAACAACAGATATGAAGTAAATTCCCGGTATACGGGTAAAAATTGTTCATCCATCATTTATAAAAAACTTATGAAAACGAATCATTTGGCTGTGGTTGTAATCCTGCTCTTTACCGGAGTTTTTTATCACCCGGCAGATGCGCAGGGGGTTCTTCAAAAGGTCAGGAGCAGGACTGAAGACAAACTTCTTGACAAGGTTTTTGACGATAAAAAGGAATCTCCAAGGGAGGCCAGGGAGACAACTTCATCATCCAGAAGCAGTAACACAAAAGGAGAGGGTTTGAGTCAAACTGCCCCTGATGTCATGGAAAACATCAACGGAGCTGAAACCGCCATGGTGCAGAAAAACTATGGACAATCACGGTTTCATGTACGCCAGGCCATTTTAGGGATTGAACTGGAGATTGGTGATCAAATCCTTGAAGGGCTGCCCGACAACATTGACGGATTAGCTGCAGCCAAAAATGAAGACAGGGTGACAAGTTCAGGAATTGGGTTTGTCGGACTTATCATCGAACGCGTTTACCGCAAAGAGGATCAGGAACTGAAAGTTACCGTTGGAAATGATGCAGGCTTGCTTTCGGCAGTGAATATGTACATGGCCTCCGGAGCTTATGCCACCTCATCCGATCAGAATTACAAGCAGGTACAGTTCAAGGGTCACCGGGCTGTTATTGAATACGATGATTACTCAGGATATAAACTAAGTGTTCCATTCGGGCAGTCATCAATTTTTATTGCTGAAGGTATAAACTTTTCAAATGAACAATCATTGATGAGTGCCGCAGAAAACATTGATATTGAGAAAATTAAAAAAGATTTGGGAGAAAATTAACATGAGATCAATATTTACTTTTTTGATTGTTGTATCCATTGGGTTTGCAGGGCAGGCTCAGGAGGTCGAAGATAAATTGAACGAGGCGTCCGCAGCCTACAAGGCAGGTAACCTTGAAAATGCAAGGTTTGCACTCCAGCAGGCGCTCACGGAGATTAACCAGGCGATTGGCAGGGAAATCCTGGCACTTTTGCCTGAAAAACTTGACGGCATGCAAAAAGTTGAACTTACCGATGATGTCACCGGAACAGGGTATGGATTTGCAGGATTGTTTGTGAGCAGAAATTATCAGGGAGATGGCAAGGAATCATCCATCGAGATCATCAGTGATTCACCGCTGATGGCCGGAATCAATGCCCTGTTGTCGATGCCGGTTTTTTTAGGAGCCAGCCCCGATCAGAAAAGGATTAAAATTGATAATTACAAAGCCCTGATGACAAGGAATCAGGATGCTGAAGGTGTTGTTTCCTGGGATATCCAGATGCCGTTTTCCAATTCAATGCTTTCTTTTAGATGCAGCGGAATCGATAATGAGAAGGAGGTGACTGCCCTGGCTAATCAATTGCCGGTGGAGAAGATCGTTAAGCTGGCCCGGTAAGCATTGCCAGTTGTTGATCCTTATCTGGCAGTAAGTAAAGCAGCATATGTTAGGCTGGCCATGTTTGGTCTGAATTGCAAGGATTGACATTGTATTGATCCTGAACAGGAAACTTTAATCTGAACGGAAAGCCCTCCGTGCGAAAAACGAAACAGTAAATGTTGCAAAAGCTACCACAGAAATGGAGCTGATGGGCATGAGTATGGCTGCAAATACAGGTGTCAACAATCCCCTGACCGCAAAAGTCAACCCAATGATGTTGTACATAAATGAGATGACGAAACTTGTTTTCACAATGTTCAGGCTGGTATTGGTAAAACGGATATACCTGTTGAGTTTGCCAAACTTTGAGGATTCCAGGATTGCATCGCATGCCGGCGAGAAATGATAAACGTCATCGGCAATTGTAATCCCGACATGGCTCTCCATCAGGGCTCCGGCATCATTCAGGCCGTCGCCTACCATCAGCACTGT
>JBLRXC010000209.1:0-5097 GCA_047920975.1 Bacteroidales bacterium
GTTGGATGGGGATAAATTCCAAGAGCACTATGACTGGCTCATGGAAATTCCGGTTGCCAAAAATATTTTTGATGATATGGAAGCGGCCGGTATGGAGCGGCCGGAATGGCAAAAATTGCATGCGGCCTATTTTTCAAAAGGCTATTTGGTCATCATTACCCGCGAACCCTGTCCTGAAGAGGAGGTCTTCAAGCGATTTGCCAAAGTATTTGACCAAACTTACACCCGTTTTCTCGACCTGAAAAAAGCGGAAGCTCAAGCGCGCGAATCACAAATAGAAACGGCGCTCGAAAAAGTACGCTCCCGCACCATGGCTATGCAGCACAGTGATGAGCTAATAGAGACCTCTGAACTGATGTTTGAGCAAATCAAAAATCTGGATATCGATCTTTGGTCTTGCGGGTTTAGCCTTTGGTACGACGATGACAGTTATTTCATGGGCTATAATACGGGCCCGGATGGAAAAATGGGAGATCCGCTTAAAATTCCGCTCACCGAAGATATCTTCTTTACAACCATCCGCAATGCAAAACGCAGGGGTGACGATTTTCTCGTTTTTGAATCCGACGGGGAATCACTGGAAGAAACCTATAGCTATATGGATACACTCCCTGTGGTTGGGGAATTTATGCGTGGTATTGTTGCGGCGGGTGCTGAATTGCCAAAGTACCAGGTTACACATTGTGGATTTTTCTCGCATGGACACCTGATGTTCATTGCGCTGGAACACAACCCTGAGGCCATTGACATTTTCAAGCGCTTCACGAAAGTCTTTGACCAAACGTACACCCGTTTTCTTGATCTTCAAAAAGCGGAAGAGCAGGCAAGGGAAGCGCAGATTGAGGCAGCATTAGAAAGGGTAAGAAGCAGGGCTATGGCCATGCACAACTCACAGGAATTAAAAGAAGTGGCTTTGGAGTTGAGAAAACAAATGGGATTGCTTGGTCAAAAAGACCTGGAAGTTTGTGCAATCCATTTGTATGGCGATGGTGAAGATTCCTTTGAATCGTGGAGTGCTATGAAAGCACCGGATTCTGAAACAGAAATAGTTCAGACGCAGGCCAACTTTCCAAAAAAGGGAATTCGCATTGTTGATGAATTGATGCGTCATTATAACAGCGAATCCCGGGATTATGTCTTGGTGAATGAAGGAGAAAAAATTGAGGAGTGGTTTATGGTGATGGAAAATAATGCACCGGAACTGCACGCATCCATTATGCACGCAATAGGTAATGCTTCAGTAAATAAGCTCAAAGCCAACTGGTCGGTTGCTGATTTTTCTGGTGGAGCGTTAGTTATGGTAACCTATGGTGACCCGGATGCATCATCAAGAAATTTATTGCGTCGCTCTGCCAATGTGTTTGAGCAAGCCTATATCCGTTTTCTCGACCTTCAAAAAGCAGAAGAACAGGCCCGTGAGGCCAAAATAGAGATGTCTCTTGAGAAGATACGATCCCGAACGATGGGGATGCAAAACAGTAAAGAACTTGCAGAAGTGATCGCACAGATAAATGCTGAAATCACCAATCTGGGCATCCGGTCAGATAATACAACATTGATAACCGATATAAAGCTGAATGAAAAATCAGGTTCCTATTGCACGTGGTTTTCAATACCGGGAAAAACATACAGCAATAAATTTCTTCTTCCAAAAATGCGTCACCCACTGTATGAGAGAACGAAAGAAGCTTATCAGAAAAAAATAGAATTTTTTACCCTAAGCTTTACAAAAAAAGAAAAGAATCGATATTTAAACTTCGCATTCGCTGAATCTGATTTAAAATTTCTTCCCGAGGAAAGGAAAGAGTTTCTTTTAAATACTCCCGGATTGTCTCAATCCGTAGTATTACATAAAAATTCCGGATTGGCGCTACAAAGGTTTAGCAATGAGGCATTTTCAGAGGAAGAGAATGCAATTGCCATCCGATTTGGCCGCGTCTTCGAACAAACCTACACCCGCTTTCTTGACCTGCAAAAAGCAGAAGCACAGGCCATCGAGGCCACCAAACAAGCCTCTTTAGACCGGGTGCGCGGAGAAATCGCAAGCATGAGATCTGCAAAGGATCTTGAAATAATTACCCCATTGATATGGAATGAGCTCACCACACTGGGCATTCCATTTATCCGATGCGGTGTCTTTATCATCCATGAAGAGGACGAACAGGTCGAGGTCTATCTCTCCAAACCAGATGGCACATCTCTTGCGGTGATGCACCTTCCGTTTGATTCCAGCGAACTTGCCATTCAAACTGTGGATGCCTGGCGAAAGAGCAGTGTCTATACACAACACTGGACCCGGGAAGAATTTCTGGACTGGGGCCGGTCTATGATGAAGCAAGGACAAATTTCGGACCTCGAAACATACCAGGCCGCTGAAGAAGAACCGGAATCCCTCAATCTGCATTTTATTCCCTTCAACCAGGGTATGCTATATGTGGGTACAACTGAATCACTCAGCAATGAAGAAATTGACCTGGCCGTATCCCTGTCTGAAGCGTTCTCCATCGCCTACGCCCGTTACGAGGATTTTATAAAACTGGAAAAAGCCAAGGCCGGGATCGAAGAGGCTCTGGCCGAACTCAAAGCCACCCAATCGCAACTTGTGCAACAGGAAAAACTCGCCTCTCTCGGCCAACTCACCGCCGGAATCGCCCACGAAATCAAGAATCCCTTGAATTTTGTGAATAACTTTTCGGAAGTGAGCGAAGAGATGATTTCCGAATTAATCGAAGCTTTGGGTAAAGGAGATATAGATGAATCGCTGGCACTATCAAAAGATATAGGAGCCAATCTTAAAAAAATCCACGAGCACGGCTCGCGCGCCGACGGCATCGTCAAATCCATGCTTCAACACTCTCGCGGAGGAGATGGCAAAATGGAGCCCTCCCCTCTCAATCCGATCATCAAAGAGTATGTGAACCTCGCTTTCCACGGAATGCGGGCCGGTAAAGATCCCATCAACGTGGATATTGATTTGCAGCTGGACGAATCGGTTGGTGAGGTGCCGTTGATTGCTGAGGATTTTTCGAGGGTGATTTTGAATGTGTGTAATAATGCGTTTGACGCCATGCGGGAGAAATTGGGCAAAGACCTGACAGGTTTTGAAAACCTGTCAGGTCTGGAGGGCTACCACCCCAAACTCACCGTCCGAACTAAATCCGAAAACGGCACCATCACTATTGAAATCGAAGACAACGGGCCGGGCATTCCAGATGAAATCAAAGATAAAATTCTGCAGCCGTTTTTTACGACCAAGAAAGGGACGCAGGGAACGGGATTGGGGCTGAGTATTACCAACGATATTATTAAAGCGCATGGGGGAAAATTGTCGGTCAATTCAACATCGGGATCAGGTTCAACATTCATAATTACGCTAAAACCATGAAAGCAAAATCAATCAAAGGAAAGTCAGCGGAAGAAATACAGTCAGTTTTGGAAAAAAGTTTGGCTGATGGCTTCAAGCCCACACTGGCTCTTGTTTTTATTTCGGTAAAGCAAGACATCGCTTCCATTATCAGCATACTTGATAAAAAAAATATCCAGATTTTTGGAGCTACATCGAGTGGTGAGATTTCAGATAACAACATCAGCCACGAAGGGATTTCTGTTTTATTGTTGGATATGGACCCGGCCAACTTTCGGATATTGTATGATAATTATACGGGTAGTGATGTCGTGGAAGTAGCTAAGGCAATGACAGCGCAAGCATTGACGATTTTTGAAAAGCCGGCCTTTTTACTAAGCAACAGCATCGAAAAACCACAGGATATTGGATTGGGCGAAAAAATAGTACAATCCGTTAGCCATGTGGCCGGAAATGATATAACCATCTGGGGTGGTGCCGCAGGTGACGACCTGATGTTCAAAGAAACTTTTGTATTCGATAACACCAACATGACCAACAAGGGTATCCTGATGCTGGTGTTGAATGAAGACAAAATATTGGTAAAGGGATGGGCCGCTTCGGGCATGAAGCCTATGGGTACTGAAAAGGTAATCACGAAGTCAGAAGGAAGCTGGATTATTGAAATTGATAACCAGCCTGCTACGGACCTTGTGATGAAATATATGGGCGAAAATCTTTCTCCGGAAGATTTCAAAGATTTCAACTTAAAGAACATCTTTTTAAACCTGATGAGGGAAGATAGCAGCAGCATAATTCGCGCTACTATGGGCTTTAACATGGACACAAAAGGGATTACTGTATCAGGTAAAATAAAGACCGGTGATAAATTCAGATTCACATTCTTACCCGATTTTGATGTATTGACCGAGGTCAGCGAAAATGCAAAACAGTTTCAGCAAGTAGAAATGACCGAAGCCGATGCGCTTGTTATGTTTTCCTGCATTGGACGTATTGATGCATTTGGTCCTATGACTTCCGAAGAATTGCAAGGCATACAACGTGTGTATAATGTGCCAATGGCGGGGTTCTTTTCTTATGGTGAATATGGGCGTGCTACGGGTGGCAACAATGAATTTCATAACATGACCTGCTGCTGGGTGGCGCTTAAGGAAAAGTGAGTTGGTGGTTATTGATAGTCATTGATGGTCATTGGTTGTCATTTAACTAAAATTTGAAATAAAATGCCGGTACCACAACAAATAACGCGCGAAGCGCTAATGACAACAAATGACGCCGAAGGCAAATGACCATAAATGACAGCAAAGCAAATTGATACGCAAAGCGTAAAAAACAACGAAAAAGATACGGCATGAAAGCAAAATCAATCAAAGGAACATCACCGGAAGAAATCAAAACGGCACTCGCTCAAAGTATGTCTGATGGATTCAAGCCTACACTAGCCATTGTATTCATTTCTGTTAAACAGGACAGAGATGCTATTTCCGGATTACTTGAAGAAAATAGCATCCAAATATTTGGTGCTACTACCGCAGGTGAATTTATTGATGGTGAAATTGAAGAGGGCAGTATCGTTATGCTATTGCTCGACATGAATCCGGCTTATTTTAAACTGGAATTTCTTGAAACGAGCCAGGAAACCGCCGTCAAAGAAGGAACCAAACTTGGAATTACAGGAAAAGAAACCTTTGCCAAACCTGCGTTTATAATTGCAAACAGCGGCGTGGACGTAG
>JBLRXC010000210.1:0-5074 GCA_047920975.1 Bacteroidales bacterium
ATTGAAAGTGCCTGCAGCATGTATATGCTCGAGAACAGTCAGCGATATTTGCTGATCCGGAACCCCATTAAAAACGAACCATCATGTTTTACAGCCGATTGTCATGCACACAATGCCAGTGATGAAATTTTAGGGTCACTCATTATCAAAATGCCACTGGGGACTTTTGATACAGCCATGCAAAAGTCATCGTCTACTTATTTCATTCTGGCCATTATCATCACGGTTTTTCTATCCACTATCCTGATCCTTTTTACCCGGAAAAACATCAAAGAACCCTTGTATGCATTGGTTGACGCGAGCCGGTCAGTTGCGGGAGGCGACTGGAAGACCCGTCTTCATATAAAACCTCATCAACTGGAAGATGTCAAAGAGGTAAGCAAGGCGTTTAATGATATGCTGGACAAACTCCAGTCAGCTACTGGTGAACTTGAAAACTGGTCAAAACAGTTGGAGTACAAAGTACAAAAAAAATCAGAAGAGTTGAGCGCTGTCCAAAATGAGCTTATACAGATTGAGAGAATAGCCTCACTTGGTAAAATGTCAGCATCAGTGGCTCACGAATTAAACAATCCCTTGTCAGGTATTCTTGTTTATTCAAAACTGGTTCAGAAACAACTGAAAAATCCGTCGCTTGATGAAAAAAAGATGGAAAACATCTTTAAGCATCTAGGATTGATTGAGAGTGAAACAAAACGTTGCGGAGAAATTGTGAAAGGCCTTCTTGATTTTTCAAGAAAAGATCAGACTGACCATGAAGCAGCCCATTTGCATGAAATATTAGCTGGTTCATATGAACTGATGCAGCACCCTATGCGGATTGCCAATATTTCATTTTATACCGACTTTAAAGCCAGGAACGACCTCATACGCTGCAGTCCAAACCAGATTAAACAGGCTTGCATCGCACTATTGGTCAATTCAAGTGAAGCCATGCCGCATGAAGCATCTGGTGAAATAATCCTAAGGACATATAATCCTGAACCTGATGTGATAATGTTTGAGGTGATTGACAATGGCTCAGGTATCGCAACTGAAAACATGCCTTTTATCTTTGAACCCTTTTTCTCAACCAAACATGAAGCCAGTGGCATCGGGCTTGGTCTTGCCATTGTTCACGGCATTATCCAGAGCCATAAAGGTCATATAAAAGTGGATTCAGAGGTTAATAAGGGCACTATCATCAGTATCAGGTTACCACTCATCCAACAAAAAGGAGATTAATATTATGTCAAAAAAAATTTCCCTTCTCGTCGTCGATGATGAGGTTTCGGTCAGGGATTCGCTTTACAACTGGTTTATCGAAGATGGCTATCAGGTATCATGTGCTGAAAGTGCCATGCAAGCCTTGAAAATCCTTGAAAATGATCCTCATGACATCATTTTGGCCGATATCAAAATGCCTGGAATGGATGGCCTTGAAATGCTCAAGAGAATCAAGGCACTCAAACCGGATGCCATTGTGATTATAATGACTGCATTTGCAACTGTTGACACAGCTGTACAGGCATTGAAAGATGGTGCATTTGATTATGTGACCAAACCTTTTGATCCGGATGATTTATCACATCTGATCCGGAATGCCTCCCGGCAGGTTTCACTGAGCAGTGAGAATGAACGGCTCAGAGAGCATGTTGTATCCCTCGAAAATGTTCAGGATATCATTGGTGTCAGTGAAGCCATGGTGAAAGTTTTAAGGGAAGTTGAAAGTGTGGCCCAATCAAATTCTTCGGTTATCATCACAGGCGAAAGCGGTACTGGCAAGGAACTTATTGCCCGTGCCATCCATGCCAATTCATCCCGGAAGTTTTTTCCGATGATCAGTGTGCATTGTGGTGCGCTGACGGAGAGTCTGCTGGAAAGCGAGTTATTCGGACATGAAAAAGGGGCTTTTACCGGAGCTGTATACAACCGTAAAGGTCGGTTCGAAATGGCTGATAGCGGAACCATTTTTCTTGATGAAATTGCTACAATATCCACCAAAATGCAGGTCGAGCTTTTACGGGTACTTGAAACAAAGAGTTTTATGCGTGTAGGGGGAAATAAACTGATCCATTCCGATTTTCGTGTGATCTGTGCAACCAACCGGGATTTGAAGAAGATGGTTGATGCCGGAACTTTCCGTGAAGACCTGTATTACAGGCTGAATGTTGTGAACATCAACATACCCCCATTGCGGGAAAGAAAGGAAGATATTCCCTTATTGGTTGACTATTTCATCCGGAAATTTTGCAAATCCATGAGCAGAAGTCTTTTGACTATTGAACCGGCTGCCATGAAAAGATTACAGGAGTTAGATTTACCCGGGAATGTCCGTGAACTTGAAAACATGATTGAAAGAGCCATTGTTGTTGGAAATGGCCGTGAAATTAAGTTAAAAGATCTTCAATTGAGCACTGAAGTCTTTCAGTCTTCGGTTGAAAGTTTAAACGATCTTGAGAAGAAGCATATCCTTCAGATTCTTACAAAGTACAATTGGAATGTGTCGCGTTCAGCAAAGGCATTGCAGGTTGACAGGGTTACCTTGTACAACAAAATAAAAAAATACGGTCTGAAAGAAGGCGAATGATGAATGCACAGGACTGGTTCTGAAGTGTTCATGCCCGGGCACCACACTGAATAATGGATAATCAAAGCATCAAACTTATAAGTCTTGGCTATTTTGAACGCGCTATGCTTGAGCAGGTTGCTGAAGCCATTGGTCAGGAATTCAGGATAAATGTTGCCACCCGGGCTCAACATATCGACTTGTCTTCATTCTTTGATTCATCCCGGCGGCAATACGATGCAAACTTGTTGCTCCGATATATTGAAACTCATTATGCAGACGATCAGGTAAAGACCCTAGGTCTTGTTTCTGTAGATCTGTTTATTCCCATTCTTACATACATCTTCGGCCAGGCTTTTTTAAATGGCAGGTCAGGGATTGCATCGCATTACCGTTTAGGGAACGAACGTTATGGATTACCACCGGATCCTCTACTACTGACAAAGCGTTATATCAAGGAGGTGATTCATGAGCTGGGTCATTGTTTTGGACTGATTCATTGTCATACAACGGGTTGTGTTATGCAATCAAGCACCTATGTTGAAGACATTGATCAAAAAAAGTCGTCTTTTTGTAAAAAATGCGCCCGGGAATTGAACTTAACGCCCTGAAGCAAATTCCAGCTTCAGCAATTACAGTTTCAAAAAAAAATGCCATTCCCTTCAGGGAATGGCATTTAGATGATCATAAGTAATAAAATCAATTACCTGGTTTTTTTCCTTTTTGAAATAATTTCAAGCCCCCATATGAGGCAGCAAGAGACAGCATGATGACCAAACCACTTCCAATCGGGCTTCCTCCCCCTACGGGTGTTCCTATTCCCCCTGGGTCTCCTCCCGGATCAGGTGGCGCATCGGCCAAAAGAAGATTGGAAATCATGAAAAGGCCAGTAAATAAAAGAATCAAAAAAATACGGGAGATAATTATTTTCATTGTTTTCCTGGATTTGCTGATTGATAAATTTCTTTGTTTTAACACTAACCAAAGATTAAAATAATAATAATGTCGATTTGGCAATTATGCTGTTGCAAAGGTAATTTAAATAAATAAACATGAACCGAAAAAAAATGTTTACTGCAAAATCAATTTTATTTATTTCCAAAGGTATAATTCAGACCAACAGCAATCAGTTGTTTTACCTGGGTTCTTTTGCCGAGATGCCCTTCATCATTGATGACAATCGGAGTGTTGTCATCGTAAATCATCAAAACACCTACCTTAGCTGTTATCCATTTGTTAACTTTCATATCAAGCATGCTATCCCAGTTCACATCTATATTTTGAGGATCTTCCAGATAATTTGAAAACAATTCCAGTTTTGTGCTAAAGCTTACATTTTTAATAATCTCTTTATTAAAAAGGAAGCGGAAGTTGGCACCAAA
This sequence comes from Bacteroidales bacterium, assembly GCA_047920975.1. GTDB lineage: Bacteria > Bacteroidota > Bacteroidia > Bacteroidales > JAADJA01 > JAADJA01. The sequence goes on from JBLRXC010000210.1 coordinate 3,931, forward strand.
CTCCTGTCTTACCTTTTCTCCGGGTTCTACACCGAATGAACCTGCATCAGCCAGTGTTTGATCATTAACAAATATCCATCTGGCTGTAACCGGTGAGAGGTAAAATGACATATATTCATAAGGATTATATTCTATACCCAAACCAAAGATAAGATACCCGGGTGCCATGAAATTGGATATTTTTGACTTGTCCATGGCAGGGTCATCATCATGGTAATTATAGCCTTCAACAAACTGGGTTTTAAATCCAAGATTCGCCATGTAATACCATTTTTCTGCAGCCTTTAAACCATAGGTTGAAAGGATGTCAATTTTGTCTTCGCTTTTTCTGAATCCCCGTTCTCCTGTTTTGGTTTGACCATATCCGAGTGCGATAAAATTTTCCCACTTTGATTTACCCTGCTCATAACCGGCATAATAATTAAAAAATCCACTCATCGTGATTGAATTTTCTCCTCCGGCGGCCCAGTTTGTGAATGAGGTTTGTGAAAACATCAGAGCAATATCTCCTTTTCTTGTCCAGGGCGAACTCAAGGTGTCCTCTTGTGCCGTTACTGTAGCAAAAATCAATGCGGCTGTCATTGAAAATAATAATTTTTTCATTGCGGAATCTTTAAAATGATTTTTACTTTACTGGATTACTTTGGTATAGATGAACATCCCTTTGGGGATAAGGAATGGATATTCCTTCTTTGTCAAATCTTTTCTTTACATTTTCATTCATATCGAAGAAAATGGCCCAATAATCAGCTGCATTGGCCCACACCCTGACAACAATGTTCACACTGCTGTCTCCAAGGCCTGAAACAGCTATAAAAGGTTCTGGTTCCTTCAATATTCTGGTATCATCACTGATCAATGATTCAATCACCTTTTTGGTTTTATCAATATCGTCTTTGTATCCTATGCCGAAAGTAAAATCAACCCTGCGGGTTGGTTCAGTCGAAAAATTGGTCATGGCGCTGGCTGATAAACCTCCATTTGGGATAATGATCGTTTTATTGTCGACAGTTTTCAGAACTGTATTGAATATCTGAATTTCTTTTACTGTGCCCATAAATCCCATGGCTTCAATGAAATCACCAGCCTTGAACGGCCTGAACAATATGATGATCACTCCTCCGGCGAAGTTTTGCAGTGTCCC